>JBARAF010000427.1:0-8902 GCA_049791695.1 Croceibacterium sp. | reverse complement strand
CGCGATCCAGTCGCTGGGCGCCGTGCCATTCTCGGCGACCAGGCGGTCGAACAGGCGGACCGTGCTTTCGCGGCCCGAGAGGATGGTGAGGATCTCGCGCTCCCCGGTCAGATCGAGCCGCGCAACGACGCTGTCCTTGCCATGCTTGATCAAGAAGCAGTGCGACGTGTCGGGCAAGGTACGAACGAGATCGAACTCGTGCAGCGTCAGGCCAAAGCCATTGATGTAGTCTTCAGCCCGGGCCTTCGGGTTGATCATGAAGATCTGCGTCGCGGCCTGTTCGATGATCGCACTGCTGATCCGGCTTTCCAGCGCATCTTGCGCGCTCTGGGTGGCAAAGCCGACGATCCCGTTTCGTTTACGGATGGTCTTTTCCCAGTCCTTGATCCGGCGCACGAAGACATCGTCGTCGAGCGCCTTCCAGCCTTCATCCACGACGACAATTGCAGGCGAACCATCAAGGCGCTCTTCGACCCGGTGGAAGAAGTAGAGCAGGGCCGGAGTGCGCATCCGCGGATCATCCAGCACGGCCGTCATGTCGAAGCCGACTGCCTGGGCATCAAGGTCGGTCAGATCGCACGCATTGTCGAACAGCCAGGCCCGCTCGCCGCTGCCCCACCATGGGCGCAGCCGGGCATAGAGGTCCTGCGCGTGGGGCCGGCCATAACCGCGCAGCAGCTCTGCCAGATAGCGCAGCTGGCGGCGGTCGGCCGGTTGTTCGTAGCTGGCCGCAATCGCATCGCGCACCTGATCCGCCTCGTCCCCCGCCAGGCCGCCAGCGAGCAGCTCAAGCCAGTCGAGCAGGAACTGGCGATTGGTGGCCGTATCGGACAACTGCAGCGGGTTGAGGCCAGAGCCTTCGCCCGGCCGCAAGCGATCATACTGCCCGCCGATGGCGCGGATGAACAGTTCTGCGCCGCGGTCCTTGTCAAAGAAAATGATCCGCGGGTTGAAGCGCCGGGCCTGCGCGAGGAGGAAGTTGAGCACCACCGTCTTGCCCGAACCCGATGGCCCGATGACTGTGAAGTTGCCAAGGTCGCCGCGGTGGAAGTTGAAGAAATAGGGCCCTGCGGCGGTCGTTTCGAGCAGGGTGACCGCATCGCCCCAGTGGTTGCCGCGCGCCTGCCCGACCGGGAAATTGTGCAGGCTGGCAAAGCTGGCAAAATTGCGTGACGAGATCAGGCCGTCACGGGCGATATATTTGAAGTTGCCGGGAAACTGCGCCCAGAAGGCAGGCTCGAGCGCAATGTCCTCGCGCACCGCATTGATGCCGAGATCCCCCAGGATCGCAATCACTTCGGCCACCTGCCGGTCGAGCAGAGCGAGATCATCGCTATGGATCGCGATGGTCGTGTGGTGCTGCCCGAACACGGCCCGCCCGGCTGCGACATTGTCCTTCGCCTGGATGAGTTCGTCCCGCAGCGACAGGGCATCGTCTTCTGCCGAGCGCATCCTGCGGATCGCAAGGTTCATCCGCCCCAGGGCTTGTGCTCGTTCGACAAAGGCGAAACTCTGGCTGATGGCCATCTCGATCGGCAGGCGCTGCAACTCGTCGAGCATCCCGGGCATCGTCTGGTTGGGGTAGTCCTTGATCGAGACCATGGCCACAAATCGGCGATCATGCGGTCCGGCAGTGCCCAGTTCCACCGCGTCCTGCCCGAAACTGACCCGGCGCCAGGGGAGGTGCAGGCCAAGGTCGCCATGCGGCAGGCCGCAAGGGCGCATCACCCCGTTGAACAGGCAGGACAGGAATTCCAGCGGTTCCGACCGGGTGCCGTCCGGGGTCTGGTATACGCTCAATACGCGCGGCGCATATTGGCCCAGTGCCGAGACCAGAGCCTCCCGCGCGGCATCCAGTGCCCGTCGCTCGCCTGCCAGTTCGGCCTGGCGAGATGCTGCGGACCGACCGGCAAAAGGCATGATCCTGTCCAGCCAGCCAAGCTTGCCCTGCAAGGGGCGGCGCACGAGGGTCAGGAACAGATCATTCACATAGAGCTGCTTGCCAGCCAGCCGCTCGCCCCAGCGGTCGTCGAGCCGGGCGGAAAACCCGTCCGGAAAGTCTCCACCCAGCGCGGCATCTGCCCGGCGGCGGATTACGTGATGATAGATCGCAAACCGCGACGAGCCGACCGCGCGCAGCATCGCATCGCGCAGGTCAGCGCGATAGCCAAGCTCGTCGCTGTCAGCCGTCTCGAACAGCAGCCCGCCCAGATGCAACGTCTGCATCAGCATTCCGTCGCGGGTGGCCACCGTGATGTCATCGACATGGCGGGCATAGGGCAAATGGGCCCCGGCCGGCTTCTCGCGCGCCGCCAGGTCAGCAGGCTCGGTCATGGGCGGTAGGAATTACAGCGCCAGAAACGGTGGTTCCGGACGCGCGGGCAGTGGCGCACCCGCGTCAGCCACAGGTCGACAATCCGTGGTTCGCGCAAGGAAGCAATCATGCCGGCGAGGTGGATCACCAGTGCAGCGCCCAGCACCCAGGCGCTGCGGAAGATGAGGAACAGTTCCACCGCCAGGATCAGGTTGATCACGAAGAACGAGTAGGTGACGCCTGCAAACATCTGCGGCCGGGTGAGGGCGACAAACACCGGTTCGGGGCGCATGCTTGCTGCCACTGTCTCGCTCCCAAAATCAGGCAGGGTGGTCTGCCCACAGATCCGCCGCCTAGGGCGCGCCCGTAGTCGTAACCGTGGTGCGGTTGTCGGCTTTGTCGAGGTTGTAGATCGTCTGGACATTGCTGTTGACGTCGCCGGTGTGGACCACCTTCTTCAGCCGCCCGCGAGCGTCATATTCGTACGTGATGGTCTCGGTGGCCGCCGCAGCTTGCGCAATCATGGCGATCGCGCTGGTCAATGTCAGCAGTGCAAGTCGGTGGCGATTCATCAGCAATCTCCTGGGAAGTGGTTTTGTCAGAACTTGGGCGAAAGGCAAGTTGTGTTGGCGGAATTGGAATGCGCAGCTCGGTGCGGGCTTCTTGGAAGCGCTCGGAGTCTGCCTCGCTTGCTGCTGCTGCTCAATGTCGACACGCCCGCTAGCACCTACCTCGCAATGTTCGGCAAGCGCGTCACTTGCGCGTGAGCACCTTAACCGGGTGAAATAGGTATACTGCCACCAGAATTCCCTAATTAGTGTATTGATAGTAACAATTCCTATTTTGACAAAATCCCCATTCAGATACTTTCTTCGAAATTACCGAACATTCTACTATATTTTGTCTGCCCACATTTATTAATATACTTGGTTTGGGAATTAATCTATCTGAATTATATAAAATTAAATTAAGTTCGCGTATGTTATACGAAGATGCGGCTTTGTTGGTGCAATCTATTTCAATAGGCTTCACTTGCAGCCCATGCATTTTGTATGCGTCAGCATAAGGTCGCCATTGAGAAGAATCAAACGAAGGGCTTTCATGTTCGTTGCACGAGGCCAAAGAAAATAGTGCAAAAATGTATATGGTTTTTGTAATCATTCTCATGGTTCCGGAAAAGCTGATACGGTGGAAAAAGCCTTGTCTACTAAGTTTCCTGTTCGATAGGCTTCGACCTCGTAGGGCCCCGGATTGGCCGCATACTTCTGTTGGGTCAGGCCACTTTGGAATTGGAAGACGTGGCGACCCTCGTGCGCTAGGGCGTTTGCTTCCGCGTTGGATGGAGAAAACTTCTCGCCAAATCGACCCACTGGGGACGCCGGATTGTTTTTCCAACTGTCGAAAGATGAGCCGAATGTTGTTGGTAGAGTTACATTAATGCCATCTCTTAGCTGTGATGTGTACGCGTAACCGCCAGATTTCGCGTATATTTCTCTAGAAGACGCGAAAGATATACTGACTCCATTTTTTACCCCGGGCCTTCCTAAAGCATCTAGCGCCTGTCTAAGCTTGCTACTCTCCGCCTTGCTTAGTCTTCCACTCGCTAATGCCCGTTCGGCACGAGAATAGGCTTTTGCAACGTTCCTGCAAGCAGTACCGGTACACTCATACAACCCCGTCGGGTCGGTCTTATTGACCGGATCATTCCCCACATAGGCATAGAGGTTGACCTGATCCTGATACCCGATGGGATCGGTCTGTAGGAACCTGCCGAGGGTGGGGGAGTAGATGCGGGCCTTGTAGTAGTACATGCCCAGTTCCGGCACCCAGGCCTGGCCGGTGTACTGGAAGCGGCCTTGGTTTGTGGCAGCGGGGATGCCATATTCGTCATAGCGGTTGAGTGCTGTGACGGTACCGTTGGCATCTGTGATAGCAACGACAGAGCCCTGGTGGTTGGCATAGAGATAGCGGCGCTCTGCGTCAGTGACGCCGCTGCCTTCAAACCACACCATCGGATCGTCCACGCCCTCGGCTGTGCCGTGGACATAGCGCCGCTGGAGCTGATAGCTGCCGTTGTATTCCTCCACCAGCGCATCGCCGCTGTGCACGTATCGTGTAGCGGCGCCGGTGACCGTGCTGTCGGTGTAGGCAAGCCGACCGAGCGGATCGTAATGCAGGTAGGCTGCTCCGCCGGTACCGTAGTACATGGCCACCAGCCGGTTCTCGACGTCGTAGATGAAGCTGTTGCTGCCGTCCGACGTCAAGTTGCCATTCGCGTCGTAGTTTAACGAAGCGCTGCCAGCCGCAGTATACTGATTCAGGCCATTGGCAGTATAGCCGCGGTTGACGTTGACGTGGCCGGTCCACGCGTAGCTGTCGTTGGTCCGCGTCTCGCTAATGATTTGTCCTGCAGGATTGCGGACGAACGTACCGACTGTGTCGTAGCTGGAGGCAGCCAAATCCATGGAAACTGAACTGAGGCGGCCTGCATTGTCATATTGAAGGCCGCTCACTGGCCCCCACCCGCTGACGTTCGGGTCCCAACGATACCATGCTGTTGGCATGCCGGCGGAATTGAAGGGAGGATGGAGCAGCGGACTTCCGCCGACCAGATGTGCAACATACATCCGGCCGAGACCATCCAAATGGTAGTAAAATGTCACACCGTCAGGGTGGATCACGTGTGTGCGATTGCCATCCCGATCGTACTGGTAGGTCAGGGTCTTGTTGAGGCCGTAGAGGTTGGTCCACTCGGAGATCTTGCGGCCGAAGCCGTCGTAACCAAACGCCACCCCCTCGCCCGTTGTGCTGTCGAACCGGGCGAAGGTCTGCAATCCGCGGAGATCATAGCCGTAATAGACGTCGCGGGTGAAGGCTGCATTGATCGCGCCCTCGGGCACGATCTTGACCGTCATCCGGTTCAGCGCATCATATTGATAGGTCAGCGTTCTGCCGTCCCTCTTGCGCAAGCTGGTCCTGTTTCCATTGGCGTCGTAGCCATATTCCTCAAAATCGGCCTCGTTCAACGCACCGGCCGTGGCCAGGGCATTGGCCGGCGTGCTGTCATTGAACGAACCGGGCACGGCCTGCGCAGGAAATACCCAGCGGACCTGGCGGTCAAAACCGTCGTAGCGCAGTTCGGCTCGGTTGCCGTTTCCGTCGATGACGTACTTGCGCTTGCCATTGGGCGTGTAGCTGTAGGTGGCCTCGGCCGCCTCGACAGTGCTGCCAACGCCTTCGCGTACCTGGATCAGCTGACCAGCAGCGTCGTACACATTTATGGTGATGCGATCCGGGCCGTAGCTGCCCTGCGTTCCGAGCGAACAGGCGCTGGCCGGCAGGCTGCTGTAGATCGACGGGTTCATGCGGACCGCCGTACATTCTAGCCGGCCAAGGCTGTCGTAGGTGTACTGGGTCAGAGAGACCGGCACACTGTCCGAGCCCGACATTTTCTCGGTCAGCTTGCGGCCGAGGACATCATAGGTCGTCTCGACCTGCCTGTGGACAGTGAAGCTCGTCCACGAGGTGGCAGTCACGTTTTCGGATTGCCAGTCAGCCAGTTCCCCAGTCTCAACCTTGGTTAAGCGGCCTGCGGCGTCATACGTGTTGCGCACGGCGGCATATTTCAGCGTGCCGGTTCCATCGGGATCGGGGGCGATGGTGCCAGTCACGCGGCCCATCGCATCATATCGCACGGCGCTTGTGTAAGGCGAAGCAGAGGCCTGCGCGTGTGCTGGTGTCGCCCAAAGGACAGATGTCGCCAGCACAGCAGCCAGCCCCCGGTGAGCCGCAGTTAGCGCCAGCTGCTTGTTGCGCTTATGCATGATCCCGCCCTTCATGAGCAGCTCGCAAGATTGGCGTTCGCGGATGTCTCGCTGATTTTGCGGCCCCACGCGTCATAGCCATAGCACGTTCGCAATGACTGCCCATCCGCGGTCACAGCAATACCCTTTACCAGGAGCGCTTCGGCGCTGCCCGTTGCGCCATATTCATACGAAGTGACGACCTGCGGCGCTGCAGAATCACAGGCTGGCGAAGAGGGCGTTCCCGGCGCGGTTTGGCACTGAGTCTCGGACAGTTTTGCCCACATCGGCGTCGGCGCTGCGACCAAGCTGCCACTTGCATTCTTAAGGTAAGCGTAGCGTTGACCCCAGGTTGTGACTTTAAGGGGGCGAACGCCACCCGACGTGGGCGCCGGGCCCATCTCGGTCAGCAGACCACCATGTGTTGCGTAGGCTAAGTTCGTGGTGCCGCCATTGGCGTCGGTCAGGGACGTCGGCTTGTTGCAGGAGGGCGACGGTGAACAAGAAGCGGGATAGACTGCAGACACCGCTGTGCTTGATAAACCCGAACCAGTTTTGGCGATCGACGCCTGCGAGGTTCGGTTGAGGCGGTCATCGTAGGTGTATTCGAACCGATTGCTTTCAGGCAGCGTGACAACTTTTGGCTGAAGACGTCCTCGCACGAAACCACCGGTCAGCCCATAATCGATGGTCTGAAAGTTACCCAGGCCGTTGGTGATTTTCATTGGCAAGGGGTCTATCATATGCGTCGTACCTACGACGTAATCGCGCCATTCGTAACGCTCCATCGATCCATTTGGAGCCGTGACGTCCATCTGCTTAGCCTGCGTGCGCATGCAGCTGGCTCCGCAGGCATCGACGTATATGCCTGTGTAGGTCCACAGATCTCCACCACCTCCGGATAGGTTGGCCCCGCGGCGATATTCTGCGCCGCCAGCGAAGAAGCGCTTGTAGTAGAATTCGTACGTGCTCTCCCCTGCCCTTCGCATGCCGAAATAGGGATCACTTGCGCCCCAGCTGTGCGCGTAAAGAACTTGGCCTCCATCAGGCCTGGTTACCGAGCTTGCCGAGGCGTCGTCGCCCAAACCCGTCATTGTGTAACTATAATTCACCGCGAGACTGTCTGCCGGACAGCTGGAAAGGCCCGCAACGTACTGGCGGCTTTGGTCGACCACACAGATTTTTGAAGGGCGGTCGGACGTAGTCGACCCATATTCGAAAACAAACGCGAAGCGTGAATTGCTGCGGGCGCGCTTGACGCGACCAAATACGGTAGAACCCCGGGTCCACGTTTCGTAATCCAGGTTCCACGTCAAACCATTGGGATAGGTGAGTTTTGTCAGGTAGGAACAGGCATTCTCATAACCGTCCGAGTTAATTTCACACGTGGCCGGCGCATTGCCAAATTCATAAATGACGCCTTCGCCGTCCGTTATTGTCGCGGTGAAGTTTGGCGACGATCCGACGGTTGATATCGCTGTTGCTACGTCGTCCAGCTCCCAATCGGCGCCATATTCTTTGGTAAACCCAATCGAACGGTTGCCGATAACCGCGGTCAGTGTGGTGTTCCCGATCCTGATTGATTTGCTTGGGTCGTCCGAGTTGTCGTACGAGGTATAAATATAGCCTTCAAAGGAATTTATCCAACGACCAAGTTCTTGGCGACCGGTGGTGCGATGAGTTGGAATTCCTCTGACAAGCTCAACAGCCGTAAGATCAGTTCCGACGCGCAAATCTACTTCTGTGTAATTCAGGAGCAGTGATTTAGGGTCTATGCCATTGGGGTCGGTAACGAACTGCGGTGGAGGTGGGACGTGGCTGGACTGTGCGTGGGCATAGGCCAGCGGGATGCCCGAGAGGATGGTCGCGGTGGCCAGAAGGAAAGAGTTTCTCAAGCTATCTCTCGATTGATTTGAAATGCGCACACGAGCGTGAGCGGTCGGTTGCAAAAACCGAGAAGGTGTCACCGGTGAGCACTTGCTGTTTGATAAAGGCCATGAGCGGAACATCATGGAGCAATTCATCAGCCAAATCCCCGTCCTCAAACCAGCCTGCAACCCTCAAACCAGCCTGCAACTGAAGCCTGTATTCCGCCAATGATGCTGGCAGCGCCAAACACCGCGAAGCAGCCGATGATAACCGTCGCTCCATATCGCCAGTTCATCCGTCCGGTCAGCGTCAACAATCCGACTGGTGCCACCGCAATCACCACAGCTGTGGTTGCAATCGCGCCAAGCAAGGGCCCTCCAGCCAGGCAAAAGCATGTGCGATAGCGTCAGAACCTGCAGGATCGCTCATTTGCCTGCCTGCCGTCAGGGAGCTCCGGTCGTCGTAACGTTCGTCCGGTTGTCCGATTTGTCGTGTGTGTAGGTGGTCTGCACATTATTGTTTACGGCGCCACTATGCACCACCTGCACGAGCCGTCCGCGCGCGTCGTAAACATAAGTGATGGTTTCGCCCGCGCTTGCAGCAGTAGCGGTAAACATGACCGCGATAGACACGGTCATTGACAATGCAATTCGCCTCATAATTTCGTCCCAGCAGTTCTGTTGTTGAAAGGCATATTCTGATTTCGCCCAAGATCGGGAGTTTTCCAGATTTCAATGCCAAGTCAACTGTATAAAAAACATCCAAAATGGATGGAAGGGGTGGACAATGCTGGTTCCGGTATGAGAGCCTGAGAAAACCAGGGTACGAATCGTACTCAATGATAAATCGCAACTGATCGCGCAGGGAATAGATTCTGCGCGATGGTTGGCGGCGTCCCTTCTGAGGGGGCGAGGGG
>JBARAF010000426.1:0-1743 GCA_049791695.1 Croceibacterium sp. | reverse complement strand
CACCCTGGCAGGGGCGCTGGCGGCCACCATGCTGGTGCCCTTGCTGGCGGCCTGCGGTGAGGGAGCCGAAGAAAAGGCAGCCGCGCCGGCTGCCGTGGCAACTTCCGATGGAACGCTGGCGGAACGGCTGGCCGACACCCCGGATCTGGCCACGGTATCAGGTGTGGTAACCGACGCGGGGCTGGCTGACGTGTTCAGCGGAACCGCGGCCTATACTATCCTGGCCCCGCGCGATGCGGCCTTCGATGCGCTGGGCACTGCGGGCGCGGACATGCGCAAGGCCGAAAACCGCGCCGCGGCCGTGGCGCTGCTGCGCGCCCACATCGTGCCGGGTTACCTGACGCCGAAGGACATTGCCGCCGCCGTGGCCGCAGACAGCGATGGCAAGGTCCAGATGCGGACCATGGCCGGATCGGTCGTCACGTTCAGCAAGTCAGGCGAGGACATCGTGGCAACGGCCGATGATGGCGCCACTGGCGTTATCGCCACCGATGCGGTGACGGCCGGCAATGGCGTCGCCATCCCGGTGGCGGGCGTCCTGCGCAAGCTGGATCAGCCTGCCGCCTGATCAACCGCCGCACGACAGGAAAGCCGGGCAGTGTGCAACTGCCCGGCTTTTTCGTACCTGCCGTCAGTAATCCCGGCTGTATTCCCCGGTCACACTGCCGCGGCCAATGGTGTTGATGCTGGCCAGCAGGGACAGCCAGCTGGTCACCCGGAACTCCAGTTCCGTAGCGTTATAGCCGCGCCCGTCGGTGACGATTTCGACATAGAACCGGCGGCCAAAGTTCTTGCCCAGCGCAATTGCCGTGCCGCGTTCCAGCGCCGCATCGGCGGGCACGATGCGCAGCCGGTCCAGCCCGATGGCGGTCCGCAGGCGGTTGATCGGGTCCATCCCGCCGCCGCCGCGCAAACTGGCCACGGCCGCGCCCAGTTGCAGCGCCTCGGTGGCGGACAAGTCGGTGATCGAACCGCCAAACAGCAGGCGCGCCAGCAGTTCTTCCTGCGGCAGGGCCGGGATGGAGCTGAAGTTCACATCCGGCTGGCTGGAACTGCCGCTGATGCTGACCGAAACGCTCAGGCCATCGACCTCTGTCTGGGCCAGGATATTCAGTCGCGGATCAATCGCACTCGCTTCGTCGAAATCGATCCGTCCGCGGGTCAGTTCGAACCGGACCCCGGCGAAGTCGTAGAAGCCCTGGCGCGGCACAACCGTCGCCGTGCCGCCAATGCGCGGGGCAGCAGTGGTGCCGCGCAGGCGCACATCGGCGCTCCATTCACTGTCCAGACCCATGCCATCGACTTCCACGCCGCCCGGCGCGGTAGCGTCGATCATGTACCGCCAAGGCGCGCCCAGCGCCCGTGCCGGGGCAGTGTCGGGCGGCAGGTTGATTTCGCGGGTGCGGATGTCGGGCAGTTGCGCCACTTCATCGGCGATCCCCAGTGCCCAGCGCGCATCATTGACGCGCAGCCGGCCGGCGATGGTTCCGCCCACGCCGCTGGAGACGATCCGCAGCGGACCGGTGACGGTTGCACCCATGTTGGGCAGGTTCATGATCTGCGCATTGCGCGCCGCGATGCGCAGGTCGATCTGCGGCCCGCGCCCGGCCCCCAGATCGGCCAGATCGACAAAGCCGCTCCCGCTCACTTGCCCGCCATTGGGTGCCTGCCCGGTAAAGCTGGAAATCTGCAACCGCGAACCGGCAAACCGGCCACGTGCGCGGACATTGCGGATGTCGGTGC
>JBARAF010000425.1:0-1773 GCA_049791695.1 Croceibacterium sp. | reverse complement strand
GCTGACGGTCGATCCCCGGCGGCAGGCGATTTCCGGCCAGGCCGAATACCACGTCCGCGCCGCCGCGCCGCTCGACCGGCTGGAATTCGACCTCGATCCCCGCCTCGCCATTTCGCGCATCACCGTGGCCGGGCTGGATCTGCCCGCAGGCCGCTGGAACAACGCGGGTGGCCTGCTGACCATTCCCCTGTCCGCGCCGCTCGCCACCGGGCAGGAAGTGGCCGTGACCATCGCCTATGCCGGGAAGCCGCGCGTTGCACCCCGCGCCCCGTGGGATGGGGGCATGGTGTGGAGCAATACCCCCGACGGGCAACCATGGGTGGCCAGCGCCGTGCAGGGCCTCGGCTGCGACCTGTTCTGGCCCTGCCTGGACCATCCGACCAAGCGGGTGACCGTGATGGACCTGGCGATTCGCGTGCCGGCGGGGCTGACCGCCGCTGCCAATGGCCGCCTGGTCAGTTCCGACAGTGCTGATGGCTGGACCACCTGGCGCTGGCAGGCGCGCCAGCCGAACGATTACGGCGTATCGTTGCAGATCGCGCCCTATGAACTGGCGCAGGCGAGCTATCCCAGCCGGTATGGCGGGACCATTCCGATCGCCTTCTGGCACCTGAAGGGCCAGGCTGCACAGGCCGCGCGGCTGAACGCGGAAATGGCCGATTTCCTGACCTTCTTCGAAAGCACCATCGGCCCCTATCCCTTCGCGGATGAAAAGGTCGGGCTGGTCGAAACCCCGCACCTGGGCATGGAACACCAGACGATCAACGCCTACGGCAACGGCTTCAAGCTGGCGCCGGAAGGCTATGACTGGCTGATGCACCACGAATTCGCGCACGAATGGTTCGCCAACCAGCTGGCCGGCAGCCGCAATGCCGATATGTGGCTGGCCGAAGGGTTCGGCACTTACATGCAGCCGCTCTACCTGAAGTGGAAAAGCGGCGATTTCGCCTATCGCGCGGCGCTGTGGGAACTGCGCAAGAAAGTGGTCAGCAAGGTGCCGCTGGCCCCGGCGCAGGAAATTCGCAGCGGCTATTACAACGATACCGAAGCCGGCTGGGGCGCGGACATCTATTACAAGGGCGCCTGGGTGCTGCACACCCTGCGCGAATATCTGGGGGACGAGGCGTTTTTCACCGCCACCCGCCAGCTGACCTATGGCCGGACGGACCCCCGGCCCGGTAACTTCGCGCCCGTGGTGGCCAGTACCGACGATTTCCGCCGCATCGCGGAACAGGTCAGCCAGCAGGACCTGGGCTGGTTCTTTGATGCCTATTTCCTGGTCCCCACCCTGCCGAAACTCACCTCCACCCGCAGCGGCAGCACGATGAACCTCGCCTGGGAAACCGGCGTGACCGCGCCGTTCGTTCTACCGGTGGAGGTCGAGATCGACGGGCAGGTGGTGACCGTGCCGATGCCCGGCGGCAGGGGTTCCGTGGCCCTGCCCGGGCCCGATGCCCATGTGGTGCTGGACCCGCGCTGGAAAATCCTGCGTGATGATCCGGCAATCAGCGCCTGGCAGGTGCAGGAACGGGCCAAGGCCAAGGCGGCGGCAGCCGCCGCTGCCGCAGCGAAGAAATGATCCGGAACGCGAACCCGCCGCCGCAGCTTTAGCAAGCGATGGCAGCAGACTTTTCCTGGATCCGGGCCGAACCGCACGGCATCCACGTGGTTCCGGCGGATTGCTGGATCGATCCGTCGCAGCCGGTGGCCCATGCACTGGTGACCCACGGCCATGCCGATCATGCGCGGGGTGGCCATGGCGTGGCCCGGGCC
>JBARAF010000424.1:0-1584 GCA_049791695.1 Croceibacterium sp. | reverse complement strand
CCTATGCCGGCATCGGCCAGCAGGTGCGCTGGGGGCTTGAACTCGCAACCAAGGAAGTCAACGCGGCCGGCGGCATCATGGGCCGCCAGGTCGAGCTGAGCTTCGAGGACGAGGAAGCCAACCCGTCGGTCGCCGTGCAGAAGGCCGACAAGCTGTTCCAGGTGAACAAGGTCGACTTCCTCACCGGTACGGTGAACTCGGGCTCGACGCTCGCCGTCGGCCAGGTCGCCGAACGCGCCGGCAAGCTGATCGCCACCACGGTGTCGTTCGCCGACTCGATCACCGGCGACAAGTGCTCGCCGAACGTGTTCCGCGTCAACGCGCGCGCCGGCCAGCAGTCGGCGGCGCTCGCGGTCTGGCTGTCGAAGGAGAAGCCGAAGGCGAACGTGTTCTATCTCGGCCCCGACTACGAGATGGGCCGCTCGACGGTCGCTGCCTTCAAGGCGGCCGCGGAGAAGGTCGGCGCCAAGTCGACCGGCGAAGTGTTCGCGCCGCTCGACAGCAAGGACTACACGCAATACTTCGGCCAGCTGCGCTCGGCCAAGCCGCAGGTGATGTACACCTCGGTCGCCGGCAACGACACCGTGCGCCTGTTCACGCAGTTGCAGGAGTTCGGCCTGTTGAACAACCTGACCGTGGTCGGCGCCTCCGGCACCGTGACGGCGCAGAACCTGCCCGCCATCGGCAAGGCGGCGGAAGGCTTCGTCACCGGCGTCGGCTACTCGGCCGAAATCGATACGCCCGCGAACAAGAAGTTCGTCGCGGCTTTCAAGGCAGCGAACAAGATCGACCCCGATCTCTACGGCGCCGACAGCTACGGCCTGATCTATGCGTACAAGGCCGCGGTCGAGAAGGCCAAGTCGACCGATACCGACAAGGTGCGCGCCGCGTTCAAGGATCTCAAGTGGATGACGCCGCAGGGCGAAAAGACGCTGCGCGGCGGCGACCACCAGGCGATGCAGACGATGTATGTCGTCCGCGTCACCGGCGGCAAGTTCAGCATTGTCGGCCAGGTGAAGGGCGATGAGGCGATCGGTCCCGATGCGTGCACACGCTTCTGATCGAACCAACCACCGCGTTTAACGAGGACCGATGATGACTGCGGCGATTGAATACTTCCAGTTCGTGCTGGCGCCGCAGATCCTCATCGGCCTCGTGCTCGGCGTGGCTGTGATCCTGGTGGCGCTCGGGCTGACCATCATTTTCGGTCTGCTCGACGTCATCAACATGTCGCACGGCGAGTTCTACGCGTTAGGCGCCTTCGTGGCGCTGGCGCTGGCCTCGATCGGACTGCCGTTCTGGCTGCTGTTGCTGCTGGTGCCGCTGGTGATGCTGCCGGTCGGCTACATCGTCGAGCGCGGCTTGATTCAGCGCGTGTTCCACACCGGCGAACGCCACGTCACAACGTTACTGCTCACCTTCGGGCTCGGCCTCGTCATGGAAGACGCGTTTCGGCTGGTGTTCGGGCCCAACCCGCACAAACCGGAGGTGCCGATCTCCGGCGCCATCGACGTGTTCGGCGTGTTCCTGCCGCTGTACCGGCTGTTCCTCATTCTCGGCGGCGCGGCCGTCGTTGCGCTGGTG
>JBARAF010000423.1:0-16210 GCA_049791695.1 Croceibacterium sp. | reverse complement strand
TCGGCCTGGGGGACCTGTTCCTGTCCAGCGGGCGCAAGCCATCGGATCCGGAAACGAAGCAGATGGTCCGCGCCGTGGCCGATGCCGCGCGCGCAGCGGGCAAGGCCAGCGGCATCGCGGCTGCCAGCGTGGAAGAAGGGCGGGAATACCTCGCGCTTGGCTATTCACTGGTCATGGTCAGCAATGATGCGACCTTGTTTGGCAAGGCGGCACAGGCTGCGGCCGCGGAAATGCGGCGCATTTGATGCTGGCGGTGCCCAGTCTTTCCCGCTGCGGCCCGGTGGGGCCAAGCCGTTTGCCCGCCGTGATCCAGCGGGATAGCCCACCAATTGAACAGCCCCCCGAACAGCCAGGACAGTAACCTTGTACGAATCAGACGATCCCCGCTCGCTCCTGTCCACTGCCGGTGGCGCGAGGGCGAAGCCTGCCAGCGCCTTTGGCGCCAGCACCTATGCGCGCTTCCACGAAGCGCCGCCGCAGGAACAGGGCGCGGGGCACAGCACCTGGTATACCCGCGGGCAGAACTTCGTGGTCTGCTGGTCGGACGTGGAAGCAGGGGCGGTGTTTGAACGGGTCGGGCAGGTCGATGAATATGTCCTGTTGCTGCCTGACGCGGATATGGCGGTGGAGGTGGAGGCCAATGGCGAAAGTCAGGCCGTGGACGGCTTCACCATCACAATGATCCCGCCGGGGGACAGCCGGATTACGGTGAAGCAGGCCGGGCGGCTGGTGCGGTTGATCTCCACCCGTTCGGCGGACATTGCGGCCAAGGCCAGCAATGCCGAAACCTACGCCGGGCCGCACCCGCAGATCCCGCCGTACCAGGCCTGGCCGGAACCGGCCGATGGTTATCGCATCCGCACTTACAGCCTGGACGTGCCGGACGTGGAAGGCCGTTTCGGCAAGATTTTCCGCTGCTCCACTTTCATGGTCAACGTGTTCCCGCCGCAACTGGGCCCGCGTGATCCGGCCAAGCTGAGCCCGCACCACCATGACGATTTCGAACAGTGCTCGCTCGCTGTCGGCGGGGTCTATGAACACCACCTGCGCTGGCCGTGGACGGCCAACAAGGCCGAATGGCGCGATGACGAACACGAAGCTTGCGGCACGCCGTCGGTCTGCGTGATCCCGCCCCGCGTGATCCACACCAGCGCGGCGATTGATCCCGGCGTCAACCTGCTGGTCGATATCTTCGCCCCGCCGCGTGCCGATTTCTCGGCCATGCCGGGCTGGGTACTGAATGCCGCCGATTACCCGCAGGCGGGATAAACAGGCGGTGATTGCCAATGAAGGGGTGGCTGGCCGGCTGGGTGACGAAAGGGCCGATGGCCCGGCGATCGATTGCCATGCGCACGTCTTTGCCCGCGAAATGCCTTACGCCGCCGATGCGTGGACGCGGCCGGACTATGCCTTCACGGCGGATGACCTGCTGGCCCAGATGGACCGGCACGGCGTCCGCCTGGCGGTCATTTCCGGGCTGAGCATCGTCGGCTGTTACAACGATTACACGCTGGCGCAGTTGCGCGCACACCAGCGCCTGCGCGGGACGGTGATTGTGCCGCCATCGGCGGACATGGCCATGCTGGAACAGATGCACGGCGATGGCGTGGTCGGCATCCGTTTGCAACTGGCGCGCAGTGCCCGGCTGCCTGATCTGGCGGGCGCTGAATATCGCGGCCTGCTGCACCAGGTGCGGGACCTGGGCTGGCACGTCCACATCGCCATCGAAGGCCAGCGCCTGCGCCCGATGCTGGCGCCGCTGCTGGACAGCGGGGTGGACGTGGTGATCGACCATTTCGGCCATCCCGACCCGGAGGACCCGCTGCACTGCGATGGCTTCCACGCGATGCTGGACGCGGTGCAGGGCGGGCGCTGCTGGATCAAACTGGCCGCCGGGTTCCGCCTGCCGGGGCCCGAAGCCTGGCGCGATGATCCTGATGGCGACCTTGAAACGCTGGCTGCCACCGTGGCGGCGGAACTGCTTGCCCGCGTCGGGCCGGGCCGGTTGCTGTGGGGCAGCGATGCGCCGTTCGTGGGTTACGAGGCGCGGGTGACCTATGCCGATGTGCTGGCCAGTTACCGCCGCTGGGTGCCCGATGCGGCCACCCGCGCCGCGATCGATCGCACTGCAATGGCGCTCTATTTTCGCTGAGCCAGGGCCGCCTGCGACATAAGCGCGGGCCTTCCCAAGAAAGTAACCCCGGCCCGCTGCTGCCAAACCGCACCCTGCCAAGGCGCGCGCATCCCCCGTGATGTGACGTTGCCGAATTCGCAGGGAGTGAGAGATGCACGGTTCCGATTCCACCCGTCCCAAGGGCTATTTGCGCGCAGGCACTTGCGCCGCTTCGCTGGTGCTGGCGCTGCTCAGCGCGCCCGCCGTGGCGCAGGAAGCCGCGCCTGCGGAAGATGGCGCGGAAAGCAACGCGATCATCGTCACCGGCAGCCGCATCGAACGGACCAGCGGCTTCAACCAGCCGACCCCGGCAACGATCTTCGGCGCGGAACAGGTGGCCGATCTCGGCATCGTCAACGCGGGCGATATCGTGGAACTGATCCCGCAGAACACTGCCTTCCAGTCTGACGCCACCGCCGGGATTACCGCCGGGGCAGACGTCGGCGCGTCCTATGCCAACCTGCGCGGGCTCAACCCCTCGCTCGGCACCCGCACGCTGACCTTGGTCAACACCCGCCGGTTCGTGCCGACGTCGGATGGCGGCGCGGTCGATCTCAACCTGATCCCCACGGCGATGATCCAGCGCGTGGAAACCGTCACCGGCGGCGCATCGGCGGCCTATGGCTCTGACGCGGTGGCGGGCGTGGTCAACATCCTGCTCAACACCCGGCTGGAAGGGTTCCGTGGCCAGGCGGACCTCGGCCGCACTTTTGCAGGTGACGGCTTCGGCCTGCACGCCTCCGCCGTTTACGGCACCAAGGTCGGCAGCCGCGGGCACCTGGTGTTCGGCGGCGAATTTGAACGGCGCGACGGGATTGGTGATTGCGCCCTGTCGCGCGATTGGTGCGCTGAGAGCTACGACGTATTCGTAAACGCCAACAACGTGCTGCCCAACGGCACCCTGTCCGGTTTCGACCGGGTGGGCACGCCGGGCTATGGCCAGCCGAATTATATCATCGGCGCGGATTCCAAGCAGGCGTTCAACGATGCCAACGGCGTCGTCCGCAACCGCGCCCCGGCGGCACTGGCGGCGCGCAACCAGCGCTTCACCAGCGATGGCAAGGGCATCCTGCCGTTCAACCCCGGCCAGTACGTGCAGAATTCGCAGACCGGTCCGCGCATGGGCGGCGACGGGGAATCGACCTTTGCCGACAGCGACATCCAGACGCCGATGAAGCGCTGGGTCGGTTACATGTATGGCGAATACGAGGTTCTGGATGGCGTCACCGCCGTGGCCGAACTGACCTATGCCAACCGCACCGCCTCCAACAGCGGCGTCACCGCCGGGCCGCGCTCCACCTATTTCGTGCGGGCGGACAATCCCTTCGTGCCGCAATCGCTGCGCACCCTGCTGGCCGGTACCCAGTTCAGCCTGGGCAAGGATGTCGACGCGCAGATCCCGGCCCGCAATACCGCCAAGGCAGAGGTCTGGCGCGGCGTGTTCGGCCTGAACGGCGAACTGGGCGGCGACTGGAACTGGAACGCCTATTACCAGTACGGCCGCAATGACCGGCACCAGTCGGCCCGCTATTCCCGCGTGAACACCGAATTCCAGTACGCGCTGGACGCCGCACTCAACACCAGCACCGGGCAGATCGTCTGCCGCGAACTGCTGGCCGCCAATCCCAACCCGCGCGCCCAGGGCTGCGTGCCGATGAACCTGTTCGGCACCGGCAACCTGGACCAGCGGGCAATCGATTACGCCTATCGCCCGGTGGTGGAAGATTTCCTCTACACCCAGCACGTGGTCGCGGCCGATGTGAACGGCACCGTGGTGGAAGGCTGGGCCGGCCCGATCAGCGCCGCTGCCGGGGCCGAATACCGCAGCGAAAAGGGCGATGTTACCCACGGCAACATCCCCAATTACACCGACTATGCCTTCACCTTCGGCCTCGATTACGGCGGCACGATCAAGGTGCTGGAAACCTTCGCCGAAGTGAACGTGCCGGTGCTGCGCGATTCCGCGATTGGTGAACTGCTGGAACTGAACGGCGCGGTCCGCTGGACCAAGAACACCGCCGCCGACCTTTACACCAAGGAGGAAAAGTCCTCCGAAGCGGTCAGCTGGAAGCTCAGCGGCATCTGGGACATCGGCGCCGGCCTGCGCGTGCGGGCCTCGCGCTCACGCGATATTCGCGCCGCCGGTTTCCGCGAACTGTTCCAGCGCAACGTGCCGACGGAAGAAGGCTCATCGCTCGGCATCGTCGACAACCCCGCAATCACCGGGGCGGGCAATGACGATCCGACGCCGATCCTGAACGGGGGAAGCTTCTCGCTGACGCCGGAAAAGGCCGACACGACCACGGCGGGCGTGGTGTTCCAACCGGAATTTCTGCCCGGCCTGCGCCTGTCGGCGGACTGGTACCAGATTGAACTGGCGGACGCGGTCAGCATCCTGACCGGGCAGAAAATCGTCGATTTCTGCGCCCAGTTCCAGCTGTTCTGCGACCGCATCACCCGCGCCAGCGCCACCAACATCACCTTCATCGATGCGCGCCGCGTCAACCTCGGCAACATCACCGTCCGCGGGTTCGATTTCGAGGCGGATTACCGGCTGCGGCTGGACGATGTGTTCTCGGGCGCCGGTGGCACCCTGGGCCTGCGGCTGCTGGCCAACCACCAGTATGACCTGCTGGTGCAACCGAACGCTTCGGTCCCGGTGATCGATTACGCCGGGCAGACCGGGCCGATTGCCGGCGGGGCGGACTTTAACCCCGCGCCGGACTGGGTGTTCAACGGCTTCCTCAGCTATGACAACGGCGGGTTCAACACCACGCTCAGCATGCGCCGGATCAACCCCGGCATCTACAACGTGGAACGGGTCGGGCCGGAAGACGCCGGGTACGATCCGCACCTGGCCAACAGCATCAACACCAAC
Organism: Croceibacterium sp.; assembly: GCA_049791695.1. Lineage (GTDB taxonomy): Bacteria > Pseudomonadota > Alphaproteobacteria > Sphingomonadales > Sphingomonadaceae > Croceibacterium_C. The sequence goes on along the minus strand of JBARAF010000423.1, from coordinate 11,159 downwards.
CGGGTGGAAGGGCGCACCTATTTCGGGCTCGCCATGTCCTACGAAATCCCGCTGCCGGGTGATGACCGGTCGATCGAGGTCTTCGCTTCGGCCGAAAACATCTTCGACACCACGCCGCCAGTGGCACCGGGCGGTGGCGGGCTGGGCGGGTCCAATTACCCGACCAACCCGGTCTATTTCGACACTTTCGGCGCGCGGTATCGCACCGGCATCCGGGTGCGTTACTGATCGCCTGAACGCAGCTGTGCACCGGCCGCGTGGCGCGGGCGGTGCACAGCCCTTTGCGGCATGGCTTGCCACCCTTGCAGGCAAGTTTCCCGTCTACCGCCGTGCCAGACCGATCCCGATAGACCCCGCGCCCGGGCCGGTGCGGTGGCAGTCAAAGGGGAAGAGGCATGAAGGCAGTCGGCAGCCCTGCGCGGCGCATCGCAATCCGCAGCGGCATTCTGGCAGGGGTGGCAGCCGCAGCGCTGACCGCCGTTTCCGCTCAGGCGCAGGAAGCGCCCGCGGCGGAAGAAGAAGAACAGCAATCCGGCATCAACGATATCCTGGTCACCGCCACCCGGCAGGCGACCAACCTGCAGGATACCCCGATTGCGATCACCGCCGTGACGTCCGAGGCTTTGGAAGAACGCGGCATCACCAACATCAGTGAACTGACCTCGGTCGTACCGAACGCGCAGTTCCGCCGCGTGCAGGGTGCCTTTGGCCCCGGCGTGTCCGCCTTCATCCGCGGGCTGGGTTCGGGCGATACCGGCCTGGCGGGCGAACCGGCGGTCAGTTTCTATATCGACGATGTCTATTACCCGGTGTTGCTGGGTGCCAATTTCGACCTGCTCGACATTGAACGGATCGAAGTGCTGCGCGGGCCGCAGGGCACGCTGTTCGGCCGCAATTCGCTGGCTGGCGCGATCAACGTGGTCGGCCGCCAGCCGGACACCAGCGAAACGACCGGTTATGTGGAGGCCACGGTCGGTTCGTTCGACCGGCGGGATATCCGTGCCGGGTTCAACGTGCCGCTGACGCCAACCCTGGCACTGATGGTTTCCGGCAGTTCCAAGCAGCGCACCGGGTACCAGAAGCAGCTGGATTTCACCTGCGAGATGAACCGCCGCGGCACGCCGCAACTGGCCGGCAGCTTCCCGGTCACCGGCCCGCTGCAAGGCACCGCCGCCAACCGCCCGCAGGGTGATTGCGTGATCGGCCATTTCGGCGGGGAAGAAGTGCAGGCCCTGCGCGGCAGCGTGAAATGGGAAGCGACGCCCGATCTCAGCCTGACCGTCAGCGCCGACTATATCCGTGACCGGTCAGACAACCCGGCCGACTACATCGTCGATATCGATCCCAACCGCGCCAGCGCCAACATGCGCAGCCAGGCGGCCTATTTCGGGGTGACGATCGACAGCCGTTTTTCCACCGGCGATCCCTATTCCACCTATGTCACTTATACCGACCGCATCCCGGCCGGTACGCTGATTGCCGGCAACACCTATTACAACGGCACCCGCACCCGTGGCGGCTATGCGCTGCCCGATCATAACAACCTGAAGAACTGGGGCATCACCGGCAAGCTCAACTGGGACCTCGGCGGCGGGATGGACCTGACCGCCGTGCTGGCCCACCGCAAGCTGGATGAAATCCACACCTTCGACACCGACGGGATGCCGCTGGTGGTGGAACACGTGATCAACGATATCGTGAACACCTATACCCACGCCGAACTGCGGCTGTCGGGCAAGAGTGACCTGATCGACTGGGTCGGCGGGCTGTTCTATTTCGATGCGCGGGGCGTGCAGAATGCCTCGCTGATCCAGGCTTCGACCGGCGGGCAGCGGACGATCTACACCACTTACGAACCGAACAGCAAAGCAGTCTTCGCCAGCGCTACCGTGCGCCCGTTCGGGGACCGGCTGGGGATCGTGCTGGGCGCGCGTTATGCCGATGACGAGAAGGAAGTGAACTTTTCCAATGTGGCCGATTTCAGCGCCACCAACCCCGCCACCGACATCCGTTTCCGCGTGATACCGGCGGACAAGAAGTTCAGCTGGAAGGCGGGCCTGAACTTCCAGGCGAACGACGACATGCTGTTCTACGCCTCTGCCTCCACCGGCTATTCGCTGCCCACCTACAACCCGCGTCCGCTGCAGAAGACGCAGATCGCGCAAGTCAGCGGGAACGAGAACGTGGCTTACGAAGTGGGTGCCAAGCTGGACCTGCTGGACCGGATGGTGCGGCTGAACCTGGCCGCCTTCTACACCGATTTCAGCAACCGGCCGACCACGCTGGGCGGCGCAGAAGCGGTGCTGGGCCTGGATGACAAGCCGGTAACCGGCAACCAGCAGCTGGTCCCGCTGCCCGGCGGACCGGCTGGCGCGACCCAGTGCAGCACCGCCACGGTTCCGGCCGGCACCGGCATCACCTGCATCGGCCGCACTTACTACATCAACACCCCGGCCACGGTGCGCGGGTTCGAAGCGGAATACATCATCAACCCGGCGGACGGGCTGGTGATCAACGGTTCGGTCGGCTGGTCCAAGTTCAAGTCTCCCGACATCGCCGCCCGCACGGTGAACCGCCGCCAGTCCAACCCGTTCTGGACCGCCAACGCGGGCGTGCAGTACGAATTCGTCAGCGCAGAAATGGGCGGATCGCTGACCCCGCGGCTCGACTGGACCTACGAAAGCAGCCAGATCGTCAGCGGCACCTCGACCAAGTACAACAACCTGATGCCCGCCCGTTCGCTGTTCAACGCGCGGCTGACTTACAAGAACGACGAACACGATTTCACGGTGGCCGTTGGCGTCACCAACCTGTTCGACAAGTTCCATTACCGCAACGTGTTCGATTACCAGGGCCTCGGCTATCCGCAAACGGATGCCCAGCCCGCCCCGCCGCGCGAATGGTACCTGAACGTGTCCAAGCGGTTCTGATGACGCAGACAGGGGCCGCCCTCCAGCGGCCCCACCCACTGACTTCCTCCCTTGGCGCCGGCAGCAATGCCGGCGTTCTTTTGTCTGCCCTGCCGCCCCGGTCCGCACTCGCTTGCATCGCGCAAGCATGCCAGGATGGGATCAAAGAAGGCAGAGGGAGTGTGCGGCGTGGCAACACGGAGAAGGGCAATGGCGCTTGGCGGGGGCGGCTTGATCGCCGCCTTGCCGCTGGCAGGCATGGCGCAGCCAACGCAATCGTCGGAAGGCAGCGCCGGAAATGGCGACTGCGCGGGCCGCGATGCGCAAGCGGAGCGCCGCCTGCATGCCTATATGGATGCCTTCAACACCAGCAACTATGCGCAACTGGCCCAGTATTACGCGGACGATGTGGTGCTGGTGATCGGCAACGGGACCGAGCTGCGCGGCGCCCAGGCCATCGTCGACTTCTATCGCCAGGTGAAGGCGAACACGCAACGGACAATCAAGATCCTGCGCACCTTCCCCGGCCGCGACGGCATCGCCGCGGAACTTGAATCGGAGTTCCTGGCGCTGGAAGACGTGCCGGATTTCACCTCGGGGCCGATGCGCAAGGGCGACCGGCTCTACATCAACAGCTTCGTCATCTACGATACACGCGGACAGCGCTATTCGCAGATCCGGTCCGCCGTCTACAAGCGGATCTGGCGGAGGGCATGAGCCGGTTAGCGGACCACGTCACGGCCAGAATGAAGCGCTAGTGACGCCCAACCCGCTCCGCCGCGGGGATGGTACCTGAACCTGTCCAAGCGGTTCTGAGGTTGAGGTCAGGGGAGGGGCAGCGGCTCCTCCTCTCACCTGTCCCCGTCATTGCGGGGAATGCAGCGGTGCAGTGGTCCACCGCGCGCGGTTACGGACCTGCGACCAATTCAGGCTGGAGCGGATCAGGTTCCACGGGCGCTGCAACTGCAACCTGGCGCGAGGCGAAGGCCGCAGTGTCTTCACGCTTGGGCAGCTTTTCCCAGTTGGCGACCTGATAGCCATATTCGCCAAGGCATGCGGCCATGTTGCGCTTGAACTTGCGTTCTTTGCCACCCCGAATGGCCCGTGAAATGCCGAAGGCCGCCAGGATACCGACACCCGGTATGGCCAGAGATGCGGCTGTCGTCGCGCCACCGATGCCAATTCCTCCTGCCGTGGCAAAGGCAGCAGTGGTGCCAAGGGTGCCGGCAACGCCCGCGAGGCCCGAGGCGGCAGCTCCCTTGAAGTTTGAACTGTGCCCTGCTTTCACCAGCGCATCGCAGGTGCGGTAATCCTGCTCAAATGCAGCGCGATCAGGCACTGGCGTGCTCACCGAAGCCGCGAAATTGCGCGGCCCTGTTGAACATCCGGCCAACCCGGTCGCCATCCCGGCAAGCATCAGTGCTGCCTTGCCGCTGTTCCACAATTTGCCCATTTCCTGTCCCCTTGAAAGGCTTGCATCAGCCTTGGGGAGTGGCTTGGCACCCGGGACGGGATACGCGCAGGTGCAACCTGCTGCGCATTGTGATGAACCGGTGGTGCATGCTGTTGCAGGGCGTAAATCCTGATATACTGCCCACATGAACCAGGTTGCCGATTTACCGCTCAAGCTCGGCATGATGATGAAGGCGATATCGATCAGCCGCGTGGCGCTGGCCCAGCAGCTGGCGGTGGACAAATCGCTGGTTGGGCGGTGGTTATCGGGCAAGGTGCATCCGACGGATCATAACCTGGCCCGGCTCAGTTCACTGATCCGCGAACGGATGCCGGGTTTTTGTCTTGCCGACTGGTCCGAGGATCCGGCGAAGCTGGCGCAGCGCTATGGCATGGCTCTGGACCCTGCCCCGGGTGAGGCCCCGTTGGCGGGGGTCATCGGGGAGTTCCTGTCCGCAGTCGGCGAGGAAAGTGCCACGCGCGGTTCCGCCTACGAAGGCTTCTGGCGGACATCGCGGCCGTCCTTGCTGATGCCAGGGGATCTGTTCCACGATTACGGGCTGATCCGGCGTGGCCAGGGTGGGCTGATGGAAGTGCGGATGGGCGGCTCGGGCCTTGAGTTCGAAGGATATCTGATCCCCTTCGCCGGGAACGTGGCTGTCTACCTGTTCGACCGGATCGGCCGCTCGCCCGTCACCGCAATATTCAAGGGGGTCACCTTGCCGCGGGCCATGGTGTTCGACGGCCTGTTGTTGCTCGCTGCGCTCGACCCGGCCCGTACCCCGGTGTCCTTTCCGATCCTGGCCGAACGCGTGGGGGACATTTCCGGCGACGCCACCCAGGATGACCTGCGGTATGCCGAGATCATCGAGACGATGCCGCCCCCGCTGGAACCATTGCCCGACGATGTGCTCAAGGCGCGCCTTTATCGCGAAAGCGGCCCGGCCAGTGCCGCACATGGCGGGGATGCCTTCCTGAGCGTATCCATGGCGGGCGCCCTCTCGCGAGGGACAACCGGGCGCGGGCTCCACGGTTGAGGCGGACATGGCAGGAAGCCACTGCACACTGTCCTACACACCCCTTCTGGTGGCACAGGGGCCCATCAGCTCCTTGCACCCGTGAATCCCCCCAACTCGACCCGCGCCTGCCAGCGCGGGTTTTGTCGCATCTGGGCACCGGAAAACTTCTACCGAAACCAAACTCACCATGCGCGATTAGCGTGAAGATCGCGAAGTTCGCGAACTTCGGGCGGGCTAGAACCCGACCTGGTCGCCGCCCTTGAGGCCGAGCATTTCCCGCGCTTCTGCAGGCGTTGCGATGTCGCGGCCCAGCGCTTCCAGCACGGTGCGAATCTTGGTCACCTGCTGGGCATTGGACTGCGCCAGTTCGCCGCGGCCGATGAACAGGCTGTCTTCCAGCCCGACGCGCACATTGCCGCCCAGCAGCGCGCTCTGGGTGCAGAAATCCAGCTGGTGGCGCCCGGCGGCGAAGGCGGAGAAGACGTAGTCATCGCCGAACAGGCTGTCGGCCATGGTCACCATGTGCGCCAGGTTGCGCACGTCCGCGCCGATGCCGCCCAGGATGCCGAACACCCCCTGCACCAGGAACGGCGGATCGATCAGCCCCCGGTCCGCGAAGTGCGCCAGGGTGTAGAGGTGGCCGATGTCGTAGCATTCGAATTCGAACCGGGTGCCGAATTCGCGCCCGACCTCCAGCATGATCCGTTCGATATAGGCGTTGTCGTTGTACATGATGCGGCCGCGGCTGCTTTCCACGTACTCGCGTTCCCAGTCATGCTGCCACTGGTCGACCCGCTTACCGGCGGCGGAAAAGTCGAAGATCAGCGGGCCCATGTTCAGGCTGCACAGTTCCGGCCGGGCGGCCTTGGCCCCTTCCAGCCGGGCGTCGAGCGACATCATCGCGCTGCCGCCGGTGGAAATGTTGATCACCGCATCGCAGCCCTGCTTGATGCGGGGCAGGAAGCGCATGAAATCCTCTGCCTTTGGGCTCGGGCTGCCATCCGCTTCGCTGCGGGCGTGGAGGTGCAGGATCGCCGCGCCGGCCTCCGCCGCGCCGATCGCGGCTTCGGCGATCTGGCCTGCGGTAACCGGCAGGTGCGGCGACATGGAAGGCGTATGGATCGAGCCGGTCGGCGCGCAGGTGATGATGGCTTTCCGGCTCTTGCGCATATTACAGTCCTGCCTGGCAGAGATATTTGATGGTCTGGTATTCCTCCAGCCCGTGGTGCGAACCTTCGCGGCCAAGGCCGGACATCTTGACCCCGCCGAACGGGGCATGGGCGCTGGAAATGAGGCCGGTGTTGATCCCGACCATGCCGCTTTCCAGTGCGCGGCCAACGCGGGCGATGGTCGCCGGGGCCTGCGAACACAGGTACGCCGCAAGGCCGAACGGCGTGCCGTTTGCGAGCGCGAGGCCCTGTTCCACCGTGTCGAAGGTGATCACGCCAGCAAGTGGCCCGAAGGTTTCTTCCCGCGTCAGCAGCGCATCGCTGGCAACATCGGCCAGCAGGGTCGGCCGGGCGAGGCGACCGCCGGGGCTTTCCCCGCCGGCCAGCAGGCGCGCGCCGCCTGCCAGCGCATCCTGCCGGTGGGCATCGATCTTGGCGATGGAGCGGTGGTCGATCACCGTGCCGACATCGGTCGCCGGATCGAACGGATCGCCGCAGACCAGCGCGCTGACGCGGGCCTGCATTGCATCGAGGAAGGCGGGCAGGATGCCGCGCTGGACGTAGATGCGGTTGGCGGCGATGCAGCTCTGCCCGCCATTGCGGAACTTGGCCGCCATGGCCGCCTCGACTGCCGTGGAAAGGTCCGCATCGTCGAAGATCAGCATCGGCGCATTGCCGCCAAGTTCCAGGCTCAGCCGCTTCATCGTGCCCGCACACTGTTCATACAGCGTGACGCCGACCGGGGTGGAGCCGGTGAAGGACAGCTTGCGCACCGTGGCGCTGCCGGTCATCGCCCCGCCGATGGCGCGGGCATCGCCGGTGACGACGCTGAACACGCCCGCCGGTACGCCCGCTTCCTGCCCCAGCCGGGCAAAGGCGAGGGCGGTCAGCGGGGTCAGTTCACTCGGCTTGGCAACCATGGTGCAGCCGGCGGCCAGCGCCGGGGCGACCTTGCGGGTCAGCATCGCCAGCGGGAAATTCCACGGAGTGATCGCGGCGGTAACGCCCAGCGGCTCCCGCTCCGCCAGCATCCGCCGTCCCGGCAGGGGCGAAGGGATGACTTCGCCGAGGCCACGGGTCGCCTCTTCAGCGTAAAACTCGAGGTAGGACGCGCCGTAATCGAACTCGCCCTGCGCTTCCTTCCATGCCTTGCCGTTTTCGCACACGATCAGCGTGGCGATGTCATCGCGGTTGGCGTGGAGCAGTTCCAGCCAGCGGCGCAGCACCGCGCCGCGTTCCTTGGCGGGCTTGGCCGCCCAGGCGGGGAAGGCATCGCGTGCGCCGTCAATTGCGGCCTGCGTTTCGGCCGCGCCCAGATCCGGCACTTCGGCAAATGCCTGCCCGGTGAAAGGATCGTCCACCGCCACCCGGCCTGCGCCGCCGCCATCGGTCCACTGCCCGGCCACGAAGGCCTTTCCGGCCGGCAGGATGTCAGGATCGGCAAGCGGGCGGCGCGGGTTGAAAGTCATGCTTTGTCATCATCCAGAACGGGGTTGGTGATCGGCGTATCGCCTTCGAACAGGTGTTCGAACCGACGATAGGTGCACAGCCAGCGCCCGTCCACGCGGACGTATTTGTCCGTCGCCAGCGAAATGGTGATCGGCGCATGGGTGGGCAGCGGCTTCACCCCGTTGGCGGCGTAAAGCATCAGGAAATTGGTCGCTTCGGCGCTGTCCGGCCCGGTGAACCAGGCGCGGAAATTGGTGAAGGAATGGACCGACAGGCGCGGCCCCTGGGCCACCCGCCAGTCATAAAACTGCTGGATCCGGTCGCGCCCTTCGTAAGATGCGAACTGGCCGTGGAACACCGCGTCCTTGACGTAATAGCAATGCGCACCCTTGCCGCCGTTGAAGTCGATTTCGTGCCAGTATTCGGCCAGTTGCAGCGCGAGATCCTGGTTCAGTTCGAGAAGCTTTTGATCGGCCACGCTGGCACTCCGCTGCTGTCGGTTGATGCAGCGGCGGTGCCATCCCGGCTGCATCGGCGCTTGCCCTGTGGGGCAGCGCGACTTGTGCGAGACGGCTTGGGCAAATGGTTGGGAGGGTTCCTCCCCTCAATTGCTCCCGGCTCGGCGGTAGTCGCGCGGGGTCATCCCGAAATGATCGTGGAAGCTGCGGGTGAAATGGGCGGCCGAATTGAAGCCCCAGGCGAATGCGATTTCGGTCAGCGTGTGCCCCGCCCAGGCCGGGTTGCGGATCTGCTTGGCACATTCCTCCAGCCGGCGGCGGATGATGTAGGCGGACACCTTTTCACCCGTCGCGGCAAAGACCGTGCGCATATAGCGGGGCGAAATGCGCAGGCCTTCTGCCACGCTGGCGGGTGACAGGCGCGGATCGCGCAGGCGGTCCTCGATGTGGCGGATGACTTCGGCCTGGCGGCCCTTCAGCACGGCGGAAACGTCCGGCTGCTGGTCGAACCCGATGGCATAGGACATGGCCAGCATATCCAGCAGCCCGCGCGCGAACCGCTGGTCATAGGCAGAGGTGAAGCCGCCTTCCAACTGGCAGTGCAGTTTTTCGACCATTGCGCTCATCGTGCCGGTCAGCCCGACATCGCTGCGCAGGTGCAGGCCGCAGAACCGTTCGGGCGTGGGCAGGTGTTCCTTCAGCGTGGCGGCGTCGATCCGCAGCATGATCACTTCGCTGTCATCATCCACGGTGAAGCTGTGCGGGGTGAAGCTGTCGCACAGGGCGAAATCGCCCACTCCCAGCCGCGCATCCTGCCCGCACTGGCTGAACACGGAACTGCCGCGCGCCTGCAGCAGGAACGAATAGAGCCGGGGTGCGCCGTGGACGATGTGCCGCCGGGTGCGTTCGATGTTGCTGCGGTTGGTGGCCATGCGGGCGAACTGGATCGGGCCCAGACGGCCCAGGCTCAGTTGCGCGGCAAAGCTGTGGCGGTCTGCCGGGGTGAAATCGACATGGTTGAGGGCCTGCGAATAGAGCGTGTTCCACGCCGTGGCCCGCGTTGCCAGGGGCAGGGTGTCCGACCTGAAATTTTCCATTCGCTCACTCTCCTGCGCCGATGGTTTTGAGTCCAACCATTCGTACGCTTAACGAATTAGGGGCAAGTGCCGGTTGCTGGCAAGCCTATGCCCCGCCCGCCACGGCCAGATTGGCCCCGGTGACATAAGATGCCGCGTCGGAACTGAGGAACAGCACCGCTTCGGCAATTTCCTGCGGCTGGCCCACGCGCTGCATCGGCACCGCGGCAGCGCCTTGCGCCTGCCGCTGGGGGCTGAGCATTTCGGTTGCGACCGGACCGGGGGAAACGCAGTTCACCCGGATGCCCTGCGCGGCCACTTCTTTCGACAGGCCGATGGCCAGGCTGTTCACGCCGCCCTTGGTCGCCGCGTACCAGACATATTCCCCGGCCGATCCGCGATCCGATGCACGGCTGGAAATGAAGGTGATCGCGCCGCCTTGTGGCATCGCGCGCACGGCCTCGCGCGCGGCCAGCATCGCGCCCACCAGGTTGACGCCGACCACTTGCCGTAACGTGTCCGCCTCTGCCTGGGCGAGCGGGGAGGCGGCACCGGTAATGCCGCTGGAATAGACCATCGCCCCCACCGGGCCGAGCCTGGCCGCTTCGGCGAAAGTGCGGGCAATGGAGGCTTCGTCCGCCACATCGCACGGCAGGGCGCGGGCCACGCCCCCGGCCGCGTCGATTTCATCCGCGAGGGCCTGCGCCTCGACCGCACCGGAATGGTAAGTCAGCGCCACGGACCAGCCGCGCGCGGCGGCCATGCGCGCCACGGCGGCGCCGATCCCGCGGCTGCCGCCCAGCACGACCATGACCTTATTCGGCAAGCTGCGGCACCTTTCCGTTGGCGTCCATATCGTCCAGCGACTGCAATTCGCGGCCGGCGGTTTCCGGCAGCAGCAGCGTGGCAAACAGGGCAATCCCGATACCACAGATCGCCACCATCGCCATCGACGCGCTGAGCGGGAAAGTGACTGCCAGCATCGGCACCACCATCACGAACAAGGCGCTGCACGCCCGCCCGAAGTTATAGGCAAAGGCTTGCCCGGTGCCGCGCAGTTCGGTCGGGAACAGTTCGGTGAAGTATGGCCCGAAGCTGGCGTAAAGGCCGAACTGGTGAAAGCCGTAGATGAAGCCGAGCACCGCCAGTGTCGGGATGGAGTTGCCCCAGGGGCCGAACAGATAGATCGAGGAAGTGACCACGAAGCCCGCACCGAAAAGGCGGAAGGCGTTGCGCCGGCCCAGCTTGTCGCTGATCCAGGCATTGGTCAGGAATCCGAAGAAACCACCGGCCGAATTGCCCAGCACCAGATAACCCGCCACCGCCAGGCCAAGGCCGCGTTCCTGCCCAAGGAAGGTGGTCAGGTAACTCGCCACCGCATAGCCTGCGCCTTGCGCGCCGACGGCCAGCAGCGATGCCAGCACCGTGATCCGCAGCACGCGTGGCTGGAAGATCGCCAGCATCGTGGTCTGCGTCCCTTCCGCCTTGGCCTTGGCACGGGCGGCCTTGAACAGGTCGGAATCGTCGGAATCTTTGCGGATGAAGAAGATCAGCCCGGCGGGCAGGATGCCCAGGATGAACGCCACGCGCCAGCCGATGTCCGGATCCATGGACGCCGCCAGCGGCC
>JBARAF010000422.1:0-3624 GCA_049791695.1 Croceibacterium sp. | reverse complement strand
GATTGGAAGCCATCGGGGAAAATTCCTCTGTTATGCCAACACAATGGCGGGCGTCCGCAGGGGTTCCGGGCCCGGCGCGAGGCCCTTGGCAATCGGGCGGCAGTCCGTTGCCGGGGCACGGTGGCTTCCCTTGCGCGTTGCAGCGGCCTATCCCTGATGCCCTTGATCCCCAGGAGAGCCTGTTTTGAGTGAAGCCGACCGGCCCGATGCGGCCAAATCCGAATTGGGCGACAACAAGTTCTACAAGGCGAAGCAGGAAGCGGCCTTTGTCGAATCCAACGAACTGCGCACCCCGCAAACGCTGCACCCGGCCTATCGCCTGGCCTTCCGCGATACCGAGTTCCTCCTGCGTGACGATTTGCGTCCGGTCCGCTTCCAGCTGGAACTGCTGAAGCCGGAACTGCTGCTGGACGAAGCGCGGGTTGGCTCCACCCTGGTGATGTACGGTTCCGCCCGCATCCCCCCGCCGGAATCCGCGGCCCTGGCGCTGGAAGGCGCAAAGGACCTGCCGGAAGACGAACGCTGGGTGGTGGAAAGGCTGGCGGAAAAATCCAAGTATTACGAACAGGCATACCGCCTGGCGCGGATGGCGGGTGAAAAGTCGATTGTCGAACATGGCAAGCGCCAGTTCGTCGTCTGTTCGGGCGGCGGGCCATCGATCATGGAAGCAGCCAACAAGGGCGCTTCGGATGCGGGCGCGGAATCGATCGGCCTGAACATCGTCCTGCCGCACGAACAGGCGCCCAACCCCTATGTCACGCCGTACCTGTCGTTCCAGTTCCACTATTTCGCGCTGCGCAAGATGCACTTCCTGCTGCGGGCGAAAGCGGTGGCCGTGTTCCCCGGCGGGTTCGGCACTTTTGACGAAATGTTCGAACTGCTGACCCTGATCCAGACCGGCAAGATGAAGCCGATCCCGGTGCTGCTGTTCGGCAAGGAATTCTGGACCCGGGTAATCGATTTCAACGCCTTGGCCCGCGAAGGGGTGATTTCGCCCAAGGACCTGGAGCTGATCACCTGGTGCGAAACCGCCGAAGACGCGTGGGACGCGATTGACGCGTTCTATCAGTTCGGTCCGGCCACGCCGGAGTTCTGAGCCCTACCTGACCGCCTGATGCCCCATCGGGCCGTGGCCTGATCCGAAGCCCGGTGCGGCGAGCAAGGCGGTGCGGACGAATTCGCGCGCACCGGCCACGGCTTCTTCCAGCGGCTGCCCCATGCCCAGCAGGGTGGCAATCGCACTGGACAGGGTGCAGCCGGTGCCGTGGGTGTGGCGGGTGTGGATTCGTTCCGCCCGCCAGTGCACATCGGCCTGGCCGGGGCGCACCAGCACGTCTTCCACCGTCGGCCCTTCGGCATCGCCGCCTTTCGCAAGGTAGGTGACGCCGTGTTCCATCAGCGCCCTGCGCCCGCCCAGCGCCGCCAGTTCCGGCACGTTGGGAGTGGTCAGCACGGCCAGGTGCATCAGCCGTTCAAACGCGTCGATGGTCGCGGCATCGGCCAGCACCGCGCCGCTGGTGGCCACCATCACCGGATCGAACACCACCGGCACCGACAGCCCTTCCAGCAGGTCGGCCACCCGGTGCGCGACGTCCGGCGAACCGAGCATCCCGATCTTGACCGCATCCACGCCCATGTCGCTGACGCAGGCTTCGATCTGGGCCTCCACCATGTCTGCCGACAGGGAGGCCACCGCGCTGACGCCGAGAGTGTTCTGCGCGGTGATCGCAGTGATCGCGGTCATCGCATAACCGCCCAGCATGGTGATGGTCTTGATGTCCGCCTGGATCCCAGCGCCGCCAGAACTGTCGGAACCGGCAATGGCGAGGATGCGGGGAGGGGGATTGGTCATCCAGACCCTATACCCGTTCGCGTCGAGCGAAGTCGAGACACCGGTGCGCGGCCTCTCGACTTCGCTCGAGGCGAACGGAGCTTGGGTTAAGTGGCCTTGTACCGCCGCTCCGCTGATGGCGGGTGCGCGGCGTGCAGCTTCTTCGCCCGGGTGGGCCGGTCCATCAGTTCGCCGCTGCAATTGGGGCAGCGTTCGTCCAGTTCGTCGGCACATTCCGCGCAGAAGGTGCATTCCATGCTGCAGATGAATGCGCCGGGCGCTTCGGCCGGGAGGTCCATGCCGCAGCGTTCGCAGTCGGGGCGCATTTCCAGGCTCATGCGACGGCCCTCACCGCATCGCAGATGTCGTCCACCACGCGGGTGACCAGCGCGGCATCGTCCCCTTCGGCCATCACGCGGATCTTGGGTTCCGTCCCGCTCTTGCGGATCACCAGCCGGCCGGTGCCGGCCAGGGCCGCTTCGCCCTCCGCAATGGCGGCAATCACTTGCGCATCTTCCAGCGGGGCCTTGCCTTGCGAAAAGACCACGTTCTTCAGCAGCTGCGGGACCGGGTCGAACAGGTGCAGCAGTTCGCTGGCCGGTTTGCCGGTGCGGACCAGCGCGGCCAGCACGTGCAGCGCGGCAATGCAGCCATCGCCGGTGGTCGCATGGTCCAGCAGGATCATGTGGCCGGACTGTTCCCCGCCCACGTTGTAGCCGCCCCTGCGCATGGCTTCCAGCACGTGGCGGTCACCCACCTTGGTGCGGATCAGGTCCAGCCCGTGAGTGGCCAGCAGCCGTTCCAGGCCGAGGTTGGACATCACCGTGGCCACCACGCCGCCGCCGGTCAGCACACCCCGGCTGTGCATCCGGGTGCCGATCAGGCCCATGATCTGGTCGCCATCGACCTCCTGCCCCTTTTCGTCGATCACGATCAGGCGGTCGGCATCGCCATCCAAGGCAATGCCGATCTGCGCGCCTTCGGCAAGCACGCGGGCCTTGATCGCGTCCAGCGAAGTGGAGCCGACGCCGTCGTTGATATTGGTGCCGTTGGGCGTCACGCCCATCGCCACCACGTCCGCGCCCAGTTCCCAGATCGCGGTCGGGGCCACGGTGTAGGCCGCGCCGTGGGCGCAATCGACGACGATTTTCATCCCGTCGAACCGGATGGTGTTGGGCAGGCTCTGCTTGATGGCGTGGATGTAACGGCCGCGGGAATCCTCGATCCGCCGGGCACGGCCGATGGCATCGCCGGTGGCCAGTTCCTGTTCTTCGCCCATCGCCTTTTCAATGGCGATTTCATCCGCGTCGGACAGCTTGAAGCCGTCCGGCCCGAACAGCTTGATGCCGTTGTCGGCATAGGGGTTGTGGCTGGCGGAAATCATCACGCCCAGGTCGGCCCGCATTTCGCGGGTCAGCAGGGCCACGGCGGGGGTCGGCAGCGGCCCGGTCATGATCACGTCCATGCCGACGCTGGTGAAGCCCGCCACCAGCGCGGTTTCCATCATGTAGCCGGACAGGCGCGTATCCTTGCCGATCACCACCCGATGCTTGTGTTCGCCGCGCAGGAAATGGCGGCCGGCGGCCTGGCCCACCTTCATCGCGGTGGCGGCAGTCAGGATCCCCGCGTTCGCTTTTCCGCGGATACCGTCGGTGCCGAAATAGTTGCGTGCCATGCGTACTGCGATCCCACTATATCCCGACCGTTGCCATGCCGCCTTGTGTGGCTAATGTCACCCCTAACAGCGCAGCCTTGGCAACAGGAAACCCGTGGCCACAACACCCGAACTCGCC
>JBARAF010000421.1:0-1754 GCA_049791695.1 Croceibacterium sp. | reverse complement strand
CCTCTCCCCTCTGGGGAGAGGGGCGGGGTGAGGGGCGGTCCACCTTGGCGTCAAGCTCTGTTGCGCCGTTCCCCGCCCTTGTGGTCGGCGCGCTTGCGCCGGCGATCGGGGCCGACAAAGGCCTCCGCCTCGATGAAGGCGCGCGGCGCCGCTAGCATCGTGACAAGGCGGGCCTCGATGTGCTGGGCGGCGAAGGGCTTGCGCAGGAACTCGGTGACGCCGGCGTCGCGCGCCATGGTGATCTCGGTGGCATCCGGGTTGGACGACATCATGATCACCGGCGTGTCGCGGTTCAGCCCCTCGGAGGCGGCGCGCAGCGCCTTCACCAGCGCGATGCCGTTCATCGGCTGCAATACGTCGTTCAGGATGATGGCGCCGAAGCGGTGGGTTTGCAGCAGCATCGCTGCCCCATCCGAACTCTGCACTTCGTCGACGCGCCGCACCTTGAGGTGGCGCAGCATCTGGCCGATCAGCGCTCCCATGTGTGGGGAAGGGTCGACCACAAGCACGTCGAGATTGGAAAAGCTGGGTTTCTGCATGCCGGCAGTGTCGCATCAGCGTCTTGCCGCTCGGTTAATCGCGGCCCCCCGGAAAACCGGCGCAAAAGCGTTGACAGAGGGGGCTTTTGCCCTTAATCACAGCCGCAATTCGAAGGGCGCGCGGCGCCTGTTTTTATTTCGTTTCCGAGGTTCGGCATGAAAGTCACCAATTCGCTCAAGGCTCTGATGGGTCGCCATCGTGCCAACAAGCTCGTGCGCCGCCGCGGCCGCGTGTACATCATCAACAAGGTGGACAAGCGCTACAAGGCCCGTCAGGGCTGAGCTGCTGCTCACGACTACGTATCTTCAAAGGCCCGCGAAAGCGGGCCTTTTGCGTTTGCGGTGCGCAACCTATCTCCTCGACCAAGCCACTGCTAGGTTCGTTGCGGCCGGGTACACGGGTGGGAGGTCCGGATCATTGCGCGGGAAGCTGAAGTTGCTGAGATGAGCATGATATCGCGTGCAGTCAGCGTAGTGATCGAGCAGCCTTTCGACGACGTGTACGGTTTCCTCGCCGATCCCAGGAACTATGCGTCATGGGGGCCGGTCGCCGGGGCCGATATTCATTATCTGCAGGGCGCCGACTGGTTGGTGGATCTGCCGCGCGGGCCGCAGATCATCCGCTTTGCCGCGCCCAATCTCGACGGGGTGCTCGATTACACCATGTTCGGGCCGGGGGAGCCGCCCGGCCTCCCTATCCCGATGCGGTTGGTACCCATCGAGGGCGGTTGCGAGCTGCATATGACATGGCGTCAGCGCCCCGGCACTGACGCGGCTCAGTTTGAAACCGAACTGGGCGGCATTGCCAGCTACTTCGGTCGTCTCAAGGCGCTGCTGGAAGCCGATCCGGCGCCTTAGGCCGCAAACCCCGCGATGATCCGCAGCCACGAGCGGATGCCCTTGTGGAAGCTCTTGAGATCGTACTTCTCGTTGGGCGAATGAATACGGTCGTCGTCGAGCGCGAAGCCGATCAGCAGCGTATCCAGCCCGAGGGTCTTCTTGAACTCGCCGGCCACCGGGATCGAACCGCCCGAGCCGATCAATGCCGCCTCGTTGCCCCATTCGTCCTTCAGCGCCGCCGCCGCCTTGGCGACGAACGGCCCATCTGATGGCACCGAGACTGCCGGCGCGCCACCATGCTCGTGGAAACTCACCGTGGCGTCGGGCGGCAGCCGGTCGGTGACGTGCTTGCGGAACGCGGCGCGGATCTTCCTG
>JBARAF010000420.1:0-2107 GCA_049791695.1 Croceibacterium sp. | reverse complement strand
GACCAGCGGCGCGGAAGTATGGCTGAACGCCACCGTCTGCGAATTGCACACCGCCGGCCCCGGTGCGCCGGTCAGCGTGGTGGCCCGCACGGCGACGGGGGACGAAATCCGCGTTGTCACCCCCAATCTGGTGATTGCCGCAGGGGCCATTGAAACCACCCGGCTGGCCCTGCTGCTGGACCGGCAGAATGGCGGCGTGGTCAGCCAGGCCAGCCCGGCGCTGGGGCGATACTTTACCGATCACCTGTCCATCGGCGTGGCCGAGATCGAGGCCCGGCGACGCGCGGCACTGAACCGGATCATCGGGTTCCGGTTTGGCGCGGGCGGCACCATGCGCAACATCCGGTTCGAACTGGCCGCCGATGCCCCGGCCCGCACCCGGTTGCCGCCCGGCTTTGCCCATGTCGGGTTCGAAGCTGACCAACCGGGCGGGTTTGACGCGCTGCGCGAGGTGTTCCGCCATTTGCAGATGCGGCGGATGGCCCCGCCGGGCGTGCTGCTGCAACTGCTGCGCCATGCCCCGTGGCTGGCCCGCGCGGTGTGGTGGCGGCTGGTCCACCAGCGGCTGCTGTTCCCCGCTGACAGCCGGTTGGTGGTGCATATGGTGGCGCAGCAGGCCCCTTCGCCCGACAGCCGGATAACGTTAAGCCCCGACCGGACCGATATGTTCGGCCAGCCGCTGGCACAGATCGACTGGCGCATCAGCGAGGCAGATGTCGCCAACCTGCTGGGTCTGGCGCAGGCTTTCGAACAGACCTGGAACCGCAGCGGCCTTGCCGCGTTGGGCAGCTGGACCGCCTATGGTGCGGACCGGTTGCGGCAGGAACTGCAGCATTCCAGCGGCATCTATCACCCAACCGGCTCCACCCGCATGGCCGCAAGGGCCGCGGATGGCGTGGTCGATGCGGACTTGCGGCTGTTCGCCCTGCCGCAAGTCCGGTTGCTGGCAACGTCAGTACTGCCGACCGGCGGCGGGGCCAATCCGACCATGATGCTGCTGTTGCTGGCCATGCGCTGCGCCCGCGACATGGCCCGTCCGCAGCGCGGCTGATCGGGCCGGGGTGCCGGCCCCGAGCGCCCGGGCACCCCGCATTGGGGAGAACTTTGCCCCGGGCGCCGCTTCGCTTTTGCAATGGTTGATTTTATAAACTATTGCCGGTGCAGGGAAGGACCGCCGTGCAGATCACACCATTGCATCCGTTGTTCGCCGGGGAACTGACCGGCGCAGACCTGACCGCCCCGCCGGGTGACGGGCTGGCCCACCTGGTTGAAGATGCGATGTGCCGCCTAGGCGTGCTGGTGGTGCGCGATGCGCGGATCACCGATGAACAGCTGAAGCGCTTTGCCCGCGCCTTCGGGCCGCTGGAAATACCCAGCCGGTCCAAGGATGCGCCGATGTTCCCAAATGCCAAGCGGCAGTTCGATGCGGAACTGTTCTATGCCGGCAACCTGGATGCCGATGGCGAGATTGTCCCTTATTCCTCAGACCGGCTGGCTCTGGCCAAGGGGGCGGAACTTTTCCACACCGACAGTTCGTTCCATGCCATGCCCACCAAGTGGTCGCTGCTGCTGGGGCATGAAGTGCCGCCACCAGAGGCTGGCGGCGACACCCTGTTCGTCGATACCCGCGCCGCCTGGGCCGATCTGCCGGTCGAGTTGCAGGACCGGATCGACGGGCTGACCGGCCTGCACGATTTCTGGGAAGGCCGCCGCCGGGCCGGGCTGAAAGGCGAAGTGACCCCGCAGATGCGCCGCATGATCCCCTTCCCCACGGTGGAACATCCGCTGGTGCGGGTGATGGGGGACGGGCGCAAGGCGCTGTACGTGGGCGGCCACTGCATCGGCATCAAGGGCATGGCGCAAGACGAAGGGCAGGCCCTGATCCGCCAGTTGTACGATCACGCAACGCAGGAACGCTATGTCTTCCGCCACCAGTGGGCGCCGCACGATCTGGTGATCTGGGACAACCGCTGCACCATGCATGCCGCCACGCCGCTGCTCAGCGATGCCTGGCGGCGGGATATGCGGCGGGCCACGATCAACGAAGACGGCCCGGAAACATCCGCTCACGTCTGGATGGGCCTGGACCGGTCCTGATCCGGTCCTG
>JBARAF010000419.1:0-4126 GCA_049791695.1 Croceibacterium sp. | reverse complement strand
GGTTCTGGGTGGCCACCACCATGAACCGCTCGCCCAGCTCATGTTTCTTGCCGTCCAGGGTCACCGTGCGTTCCTGCATGGCTTCCAGCAGGGCGGCCTGGGTCTTGGGCGGGGTGCGGTTGATTTCGTCGGCCAGCAACAGTTCGCGGAAGATCGGCCCGCGCGTCAGGGTGAACTGGCTGGTCTGGAAATTGAACAGGTTGGAACCCAGGATGTCGCCCGGCAGCAGGTCGGGCGTGAACTGGATGCGGCCGAATTCCAGCCCGGTGGCCCCGGCAAAGCATTGGGCGAGGAAGGTCTTGGCGGTGCCCGGCGGGCCTTCCAGCAGCACGTGCCCCTGTGCCAGCAGGGCGACGGCGAGGTGTTCCACAATGTCATCCTGCCCGACGATGGCCTTGGCCACTTCGGCGCGGACGGCCTCGGCCAATGCGCGGGTGTCCTCCAGCGACATACTCATGGGGTCAGCGTCCTTTCGATCGTCCTCAGCGCTGCGGCGGCGCGCAGCAGGTCCGCCGGGCGGGTGGCCCGGCGCAGGGTGGTGATGTGGCGGGTGTAATCATGGGCAAGGCCCCGGCGGTCGAGCGCGGCGAGCAGGGCTGCCTCGTCCCCGGCGCGCAAGGCCAGCTGGCGGGCCACGCGGGTTTCCACCAACGCGGCATAGGGCCCGCCCAGCAAGTGCCAGCGCCCGGTCCGCTGGATCAGCGCAGCGCCGTTGACCGCCAGTTGCCGCTTGCCTAGCGGGGACGCCGCCATGCCGGCCAGCGGCGGGCCGAACCGGAGGAACGCGCGCCAGCCGACCACCAGGGCGGCCAGCAGCAGGCACGGCGTCGCGGCCAGGAACGGCGGTTCAAACGCCAGCGTCAGCAGGTTTTCGCTGCGGCCCAGCCCGGCAAAGGTCAGGTCGAACACGATCGGAATTTCCTGCCCTTCCTTGCTCGCCAGCACCAGCGCCACGGCCATGCGGGCACGGGTCTGGTCGGCCAGGGCATAATTGTTCAGCAGGTCGGGTTCGGCCACCACCACCACGGCCCATTTGTCACCATCGACATCGTCGTCGGTTTCCGGGTCCGGTGCGGTGACGCCGGCCTGTTCGGACAGCACGGGATAGGAACCTTCATCCTGCCAGTACGCCGCCAGGGTGCGCCCGTCTGCGGTTACCAGCGGGGTGAACGGGCCGCCCTTGAACCAGGCGATCTGGTCGGGTTCGGGCAGCTTGCCGGTCAGGCCCAGGCCATTCCAGCTCGCGGCCTTGCCAATGGAAACCGTGGTGCCTTCGAATTCCTCCATATCGCCCAGCCATTCAGCGGGGCTGGCATCGCTCAGCACCACCCAGCCTTCTTTCGCGCCTTTCAGCCGCAGCTGGCTGGCGGCAACGCCGGACCACTTGGGCAGGATCACCATGGTCGGCCCCTGATAACGGCGGGCGGCGATCACTTCGGCCAGCTTTTCCGGGTCGGTGCCGAATCCAGGGGTGAGGATCAGCAGCGCCTCGTCATCCAGCCGCGCCTCGCTGCGGGCCAGCGACACGTCCTCGCCCCGCTTTTGCAGCAGGCTGACCAGCCCGGCATAACCGTTGAGGCCGTTGGCGGCGGCGTGCGATCCGCCATCCTGATCGCGCTGCCCGTCCAGGCCCGCGCCAATCGCATAGAGCAGCACCAGCAACGCCAGCGTGCCGACCAGCAGCAGGCCCAGCACGGTGCGCGGGGTGAACGGACTGGTGTTTGCGCGACCGCTCACGCGCGGGCTTCCAGCGCAAACTGGGCATAGGCGGCGCGGGCTGCGTGCCAGTCTTCCGCGGACAGGCTGCGCAGGGCGAACAGGCTGCGTTCCACCCGCTGCGCAATCACGCCAAAGGCGCTGCGGGCAGCCTGCGGCAGGGCGGTCAGGGCGGAAATTTCGCGTGCGGTGCTGCTCGGTTCCAGCAGGCCGGGGCGCACGGACTGGATCTGCTGCACGCTGCGGCGCAACAGCAAATGGGTCGCTTCGTCAAACCGGCCTTCTGCAGCGAGCCGGTCGGCATCTTCCAGCAGGGCCTGCGCCTCGCCCCGGGCGGGCACCCACAGGGGAGCCTCCTCGTCCGCTTCCTGCGGTTTGCGGCGCAAGTGCCGGGGCACCATCTGCCACAGCAGGTACAGCAGCAGTGCCGCCACCAGCCCGCCGACGACCCAGGCCGCGGCATTGCCCGAAAGCCCGATCAGCTGCCCCAGGGCAACCAGGGCTTCCCCCACGGGTTTGAACAGTTCGGCCATGAAGCGGCCGAATGCCAGCATCCATTCCGGCGTTTCGGGCACCTTCGGGGTCGGCAGGGTGGCAAACTGGATATCGTCATCGGCCCGCAACGCGGTCCAATCGCGTGCGAAGCTGTCGCCTGCCGTACTGGCTGTTTCCCCCGATGCCCGTGTCACCGGGACAGTGGTGGCATGGCGGGCAGGGCCACGCAACCACCTATCCCGCAAAGATCAGCCGCGCGGGCGGGCCTGCGGATAACTGCCCAGAATCCGCAGTTCCTTGCAGTGGAAAGCCAGTTCTTC
Source organism: Croceibacterium sp. (assembly GCA_049791695.1). Classification (GTDB taxonomy): domain Bacteria; phylum Pseudomonadota; class Alphaproteobacteria; order Sphingomonadales; family Sphingomonadaceae; genus Croceibacterium_C. The sequence goes on along the minus strand of JBARAF010000419.1, from coordinate 1,595 downwards.
CAGCGCGCGGTCCACCGCCGGATCACCGGGGGCCCCGGCAATATCGGCAAAGAACATCGTCGCGGCAAAGCTGGCGCCCTGCTGGTAACTTTCCAGCTTGGTCATGTTGATGCCGTTGGTCGCCATGCCGCCCAGCGCCTTGTACAGCGCGGCGGGCACGTTCTTCACTTCGAACACGAACGTGGTGATCGCCGGTTTGCCCGCCAGCGTGGCCGGGTCCAGCGCCTCGCGCGCCAGCACCACGAACCGGGTGGTGTTGTCCGCCGCGTCGGCAATGTCATCCGCCACGATCTTCAGGCCATACAGTTCCGCCGCGATGCGCGGGGCAATCGCGCAGACGCCGGGATCGCCCAGTTCCTTGACGAAAGCGGCGGCCCCCGCGGTATCGGCATAGGACATCGGCACGATGCCGCGTTCGCGCAGCCACAGCCGGGTCTGGCCCAGACCCTGCGGGTGGGAATAGGCGGCGGTGAACGGCCCGTCGCCCAGCGCCATCACGGCGTAACGGATCGGCAGGAAATGTTCGCCCACCACGTGCAGGCCGCTTTCGGGCAGCAGGAAATGGATGTCCGCCACCCGGCCGTGTTGCGAATTTTCGATCGGGATGATCGCGCTGCCGGCCGCGCCGCTGGTCACCGCGTCCAGCGCATCTTCGAAACTGAAGCACGGCAGCGGCAGGCAGTTGGCATCCCATTCCAGCGCCGCGCGGTGCGAATTGGCGCCCGGCGCGCCCTGGAAGGCAACCGCGCGCGCCGGGTTGGCGGCGGCGGCGGCGCGCATCTGTTCGACAAGCGCGAGGGCGGGTGCGGGGAAGCTGTCCATATCGGCGCAGGCGGGTAACGGGGTGGTGGCCGGGCCACAAGCCCTATCGTACGAACCCTGATTGCCGACGAAACCCGCATTCGATGCACCTGAGGCCTTGCGCCTTCCGTGCCCCGCCACTAGAGCGGCGCGCAACGCGCAAGAGTGGTAGAAAATCCTCTGATGAACGACCGTTTCAACACTATCGCCGGCTGGACCCTTTTCTCCGGGATCGTTGCCCTTGGGCTCTCGATCCTGAGCGGGATGTATTTCGCCGCGGACAAGCACCACCGGCCGGAAAAGCTGGGCTATGTGATCGAAGGTGCAGAAGCGGAAGGACCGGCTGAATCCGGCCCGTCGCTCGCCACCCTGCTGGCCACTGGTGACGCGGCAAAGGGTGAAGCCCTGTTTGCCAAGTGCACGTCGTGCCACACGATCAATTCGGGCGGCGCTGCCGGCATCGGCCCGAACCTGTTCGGCGTGGTTGGCAAGCCGGTTGGCAAGCATGCCGCCGGTTTCGCCTATTCGGATGCGCTGGGCAGCCACGGTGGTGACTGGTCCTTCGAAAACCTGGATGCCTGGTTGAAGAGCCCGAAGGCCTTTGCCCCCGGCACCAAGATGAGCTTCGCCGGCCTGTCCAAGGGTGAAGATCGCGCCAACATCATCCTGTACATGCTGGCCAATGGCGGCGGTCCGGCACTGCCGGCTGCTGACGCGGCCCCGGCTGCGGCTGAAGGCGATGCTGCCGCGGCCCCGGCCGATGGCGCTGTACCGCCGGCTGATGGTGCCGCTGC
>JBARAF010000418.1:0-9438 GCA_049791695.1 Croceibacterium sp. | reverse complement strand
CTTGCCCGCACCGTTTTCGCCCACCAGCAGGTTCAGGTGCGCGGAGCCATCCAGCCGGGTGGCGGCGAGGTTGCGGAAATGGGCAAGGGTGATGCGGTCGAGCGCCATGAATGGCCGGTGGGTTAGGGCAAAGCGGGCGGCGAGGCCAAGTGAAACAGTGTTTGCCGGATGTTGGGACTTTTCACCAATGTTGCGCATCGGACGATCTGCGCTGACAAGCCGTTCGACCTTAAATCGTTGGTAAAGCGCAATTTGTTAAACTGGCACGCCCCGTGCAATAGGCTTGCTATCGGCTGAACAAGCCAACAAATTCGAACAGGGGAATACGATGAACACCAACCAACCCGTCGCCGGCAAGCTGTTTGCCATGCTCGGCGCAGTCGTCCTTACCGCCAGCCTGATGGTCGCCAGCTTTGCCGCGCCGCATCAGGCCCACAACATCGCAGGAGTGATCGCATGAACCAGATCCAGAATGGGGGCCAGCTCCGCCTCGACAAAGCCAATGCCAAGATTTGGGGCGTATGCGCCGGGCTGGCCAATTACTTCGGCATTGATCCGCTGATGGTGCGCCTGCTGTTCGTGGTTGGCGCCCTGGCGGGCTTTGGCAGCTTCATCCTGATTTACCTGGTGATGGCGCTGCTGGTTAAATGATCAGCCCCTGGAACGCGCGAAGGGCGAAAAGTCGGTGCCTGCATCGAACACCTCGACCCCTTCGCGCCGTTTCAGGAAATTGACCACCAGGTAAGTGACCGGGGTCAGTGCTGCTTCCCAGCCGGTCTTTATCAGCCACTGGCTCAGGACGACCTGCCACAATTGTTCCGGCGGCCATCCTGCCAGCCCGTAAAAGGCCAGCGGATAGAAGATCAGGCTGTCCAGCCCTTGGCCCACCACGGTCGAGCCGAAGGTGCGGATCCGGTCCAGATCACCCGCCTCGCCCGGGCATAACCATACACCTCGGTCAAAACGTCACCGATGATGTAGCTGACCGGGAAAAACAGCACGCCCGCGCCAAAGCTCCACTGGCCCAGGCCGGGCAGGGTGACGTAACTGGGCTTCGATGCGCCGATGATGTTGGACAGCAGCAGTATGGCGACGAAGGCCGCCATGATCAGATCGTAATAGCGGAAATGCGCCGCCGCGCCTTGCTGCCCGTCGATGCGTTGCGGGCCCCCGGTGGTGTCTGGCGTCATCCCGCCTGACTATCGCGATTTGCCAGAACGGCAAAGCACGCTATCAGCGCCCCGCACGCGCCCGTAGTTCAACTGGATAGAGCACGAGCCTTCTAAGCTTGGAGTTGCAGGTTCGAGTCCTGCCGGGCGCGCCATATTCCATGGACGTTGAGCGAACTGACCCGGATTGTCGCACGCGGTGGCGGCGCAGAAATTGACCAGGTCAAAACATCGGCAAATGGCCAAAAAGCATTAATTTGACAAACTGCCAAATAGATAGCGGTAGGCACTGTTGCCCAATTGCGACAATATCCCCAAATCCGGCAACACACCCAAGGTGCCCCCCTTCTTTGCGGCAAATCAAGGCCCACTTCCGCCCGGCGCGGGCAGGGGGGCCAACGCATTGATGACCACCCAGGGAGAGTTACTGCAATGAGGTATGTTTCGAGTTCGTTGATCGTGGCGCTTTTCGCCACCGTCAGCAGCACCGCCGTGATGGCCCAGGAGGCCGCACCCCAGGCCGCTGCGGAAGCTCCGGCTGAAGGCAACGCCATCGTTGTCACCGCCCAGCGACGTGAACAGTCGCTGCAGGATGTCAGCGCCGCGATCACCGCGGTCGGCACCGATCGCCTGGCCGATGCCCAGGTCAACAACCTGCAGGACCTGCAGACCATCGTGCCGAGCGTGAACTTCGGTAGCGATTTCAACCAGGCGAAGATCTTCATCCGTGGCGTTGGTGCCAACACCTCCACCACCGGCAACTCCACCGCCGTTGCGTTGCACGTTGATGGCGCGGTTGTCGCCCGCGCCGAAGCGCAGCTGACCAGCCTGTTCGATCTCGAACGCGTCGAAGTGCTGCGCGGCCCGCAGGGTACGCTGTACGGCCGCAACGCCACCGGCGGTTCGATCAACTTGATCACTGCCAAGCCGAAGCACACCTTCGGTGGCTATGCCCGCCTGACCTATGGCAACTACAACGCGCTGGTCACCGAAGCGGCGATCACCGGCCCGATCACCGAAGGCGTTGCCTTCCGCGTGGCGGTGAAGAGCGAAGACCGCGACGGTTTCGGCACCAACCCGGTCACCGGGTCGGACGTCGACAACCTCAACCGCCGGATGATCCGTGGCCAGCTGCAGTTCGACATCAGCGATGCGACCGAACTGCTGCTGAGCGGCGAATACTTCCGCCAGTCGGACAATTCGGGCGCCGTGCATTACCTGCGTGCCAGCTTCCCCGGCGTTGCCCGCCTGGCCCCGCTGGGCGTTGGTGGTTACGCCACCGATCCGCGCGACCTGGCATCGGAAACCGATCCGGGCACCGATACGAAGACCTATTCGTTCACCGGCACCTTCCGCACCGACCTGACCGACAGCCTGACGGTGACCAACATCGCCAACTATCGCAACTTCAAGACCAGCCTGTTCCAGGATCTGGACTTGTCGGCTGTGGTGGAAAGCTTGCAGACCAATGGCGCGCCGACCACGGTGCAGGAACGCCGGATCGACAGCGAACAGTACAGCAACGAACTGCAGCTGAACTACACCAGCGACTTCCTCGATGTCGTCGTTGGCGGGTTCTACTTCCACGAACGCCAGCGGCCGATCGACAACGTCGGTTTGCAGCGTCGCAACGGGATGCAGTCCAACATTGCCAAGTACACCAACGCCGGCGTTCCGCTTGAAGAAGCTTTCGCGCTGTGCGGCTATTCGCCGGACGGTGTGACCGGTGGCACCACGGTGATCGCGCCGAAGCGGGTTTGCACCCATTCGAACCTCGGCACTGAAGCCTATGCCGTGTTCAGCCAGGCCCGCGTGGGCCTGGGCGCGCTGTCGGAAGCGCTCGACACTGTCACCCTGAAGCTGGGTGGCCGTTACAGCCATGAAAAGATCGACAGCGCCAACCCGGCGGTGATCATCACGGCCGGCGGCGCAGGTTCGGTGATCCGCCACACTGTCGCCAGCACCTACCGCGAACGCAGCTTCAGCGATTTCACCCCGGAAGTGGGCATCGAATGGGCCCCGACGCCTGACCTGCTGCTGTATTATACCTATGCGGAAGGCTTCAAAGCTGGCTCCGGCGAGAACGCGGCGGGTTCCACCACCATCGTCGATCCGGAAACCGTGCAGAACCACGAAGCCGGGATCAAGGCGACCCTGGGCGCGGGCATTTCGGCCAACCTGGCGGTCTATACCTATGACCTGCAGGGCCTGCAGCTGAACAAGACGATTGCCGGGGGCCCCACCGGCTACCAGACGATCTTCCAGAACGCTGCTGCGACCACGGCCAAGGGGTTCGAATTCGACCTCTACGCCCGCGTCACCCCGCAGCTGCGCCTGTCTGGCGCGGTCGCCTATACCGATGCCAAGTTCGGCGATTACCTGACGCTGGATCCGCTGAACCCGGTGAACGTGGCCGGTGGCACGCCGTACAATTCGGTGACCAACCCCGATCCGACCGCCTTTGGCGCGCCGGGCGGCGGCAACATCCAGCTCGCCGGCAACCAGCTGCGCAACACGCCGCGCTGGTCGTGGAACGTGCATGGCGAGTATGACATCGACCTGAGCCAGGGCACCCTGACCCTGCAGGGCGATGTGTCGTACAAGGACCGGACCTACTTCTCCGAATTCGAACGCGAAATCGAAAGCAGCCGGGCCTTCACCATGGTTGATGCCTCGCTCCGTTACGTGACCGCGGACGACAAGATCAGCGCCCAGCTGTGGGTGAAGAACCTGTTCGACGTGGATCGCGTCAGCAGCACCTTCGCGCTCGCGACCGGTCGCCTGATTGGCGCCACCTACCTGCCGCCGCGCACTTATGGCGTGTCGCTGGGTTACACCTTCTGATCGGCGCAAGCTGACGGAATGAACAATTGAAGGGCCGGGGTCGCAGCGATGCGGCCCCGGCTTTTTCGTGGCAGGTTACGATGGCTGGTCCTGCTGCAGGTATGGCAACAGCCGCACGCGCGGGAAAACCTCGTCCATGCTCTTGCTGTCGGGCAGGATGTACACGACCCCGCCGCGCTTGGTGAACAACGGGCTTAACTGCTTGTTGAACAGCGTCGCGCCCACATTGATGCAGCCGAAGGTTACCCGGTTGTCCTCCTCGGTGGGAGATAGCAACCGTTCCAGCCGGCGTTCCTTGCGGTTGGTGGTGATGACGATGTGCAGGGCGACGGAAGTCGCATAGTCCACCCACAATACCCGCTGCCGCCCGGCTGCCAGGCCGAACTTCGCGACGAACCGCCCGGCGGGCGTGGTCCGTTCTGCTGGGCCGATGGTGGCAAGGCTCTTGCTGCCGATTCCGGGGGTTGATTCATCCCCCTGGGCCACGCCCAGCAATACCGGGCTTTCCGCCACCAGCGTGCCCTTGGCGTCGAACAGGAACAGCGCCGCCGCCTGCTTGTCGATTATGATATAGGGCAGGATGCCGTTGTCGCCTGATGCCGCGATCCACTGCACCATCCGGTCGACATCGGCTGACCGGGTGACGGGGGGCATGGTGGGCCGCGCAGTGGCGGCTGGCTTTTTCGGCGGGGGGTCCGCTGCCGCCAGCGTCACCGGCAGGCACAAGGCCGCCGCCGCGATGGCGGCAGCGACCATGTTCCTGCTCGTACGATTACCGGGCCTGGGCACCAGGCACCGGCTCAAGCAGACTTGATGCGATCACTGGGGTTGCGCTCAATTGCGCGCCTGCCGCTGTGAAGTCCGCTGATCCAGTGCATCAACACGACCGGACAGCTGGTCCATCCGCTGCGCATTCTGCTGCGACTGGCCGGCTGCGGCCTGGGCCTGGGTCAGCGCGGTCTGCGCAGTGCCTTCCGTGGCGCCGAGGCGGGTTTCGATCCCGTCGATCCGCTGGTTCACGGTGGCAATCCGTTCGTCAACATAGCCCTTGGTGGCACAGCCGCTCAGGGCGACGGAGCCAATCAGCATCATGGCACCCGCTGCGATCTTGTTCTGTCGCATTGCTCGTTCCTCTTGGTTTGGTGGGACATGGCCGGAACGTGCGGCACAGGCGATCGGATCAGGCGATGGGATGGGTCGTGCATCATATGCGACGAGCTGCGGAGGTGGTGAAGTCGTGCGATTCGAACACGGCCATTGCCCAGCAAGGCCCCTGCCCCTAGGGCGCAAGGCACCATGATCACCATCAGCAATATCACCGTGCGCCTCGGCGGCCGCACGATCCTCGACGGCGCGACCGCAGCGATTCCCCCCGGGGGGCGCGTGGGCCTGATCGGGCGCAATGGTGCGGGCAAGTCCACCCTGATGAAAGTGCTGATCGGCGAACTGGAACCCGAAGGCGGCTCCATTGAAATGCCGCGCCGGACCAAGCTCGGTTACATCGCGCAGGAAGCGCCCAACGGCACGATCACCCCGTTCGAAGCCGTGTTGGCAGCGGACAAGGAACGCGATGCGTTGCTGTTGGAATCGGAAACCTGCACCGATCCGCACCGGCTGGGCGACGTGCATGACCGGTTGCTGGCGATTGACGCCTATTCCGCCCCGTCACGTGCGGCCCGCATCCTTGATGGGCTGGGCTTTGACGAAGCGATGCAGGCGCAGCCGCTCGACAGCTTTTCCGGCGGGTGGAAAATGCGCGTGGCGCTTGCCTCGCTGCTGTTTTCCGCGCCCGACGTGCTGTTGCTCGACGAACCGTCGAACCACCTCGATCTGGAAGCGACGCTGTGGCTGGAAAACTTCCTGAAAGCCTATCCCGGCACCCTGATCGTCATCAGCCATGAACGCGACCTGCTGAACAATGTGGTCGATACCATTCTGCACCTGCAAGGCGGCAAGCTGACGCTCTATCCCGGCGGTTACGACAGCTTTGAAAAACAGCGCGCGGAACGGGCGGCGCAGTTGCAGTCCGCCCGCGCGGCGCAAGATGCGCAGCGGGCGCGATTGCAGGATTACGTGGCACGCAATTCCGCCCGCGCCTCCACCGCCAAGCAGGCGCAAAGCCGGGCGAAGATGCTGGCCAAGATGCAGCCGATCGCCGCACTGGCCGAAGATCCGACGCTGTCGTTCGATTTCCCCAATCCCGATGAAATGCGCCCGCCGCTAATCACGCTGGACCTGGCCGCGGTCGGTTATGGAGCGGACCCGATCCTGAAGCGGCTGAACCTGCGGATCGACCCGGATGACCGGATCGCCCTGCTGGGCCGTAACGGCAACGGCAAGACCACGCTGGCCCGCCTGCTGGCGGCGCAACTGGTGCCGATGGAAGGCGGGATGTCCGCTTCGGGCAAACTGAAGACCGGGTATTTCACCCAGTACCAGGTGGAAGAACTGCAATCCGATTCCACCCCGCTGGAACTGATGACCCGCGCGATGGACGGCAAGAACCCGGCCGCCGTGCGCGGGCAGCTGGGCCGCTTCGGCTTTTCCGGCAACCGGGCGATGTCGCAGGTATCTTCACTGTCAGGCGGGGAACGCGCGCGACTGGCGCTGGCGCTGATTACCCGTGACGCGCCGCACCTGCTGATCCTCGACGAACCGACCAACCACCTTGACGTCGATGCGCGTGAAGCGCTGGTGCAGGCGGTCAACGATTACAGCGGCGCGGTGATCCTGATCAGCCACGACCGCCACATGGTGGAACTTACCGCCGACCGGCTGGTGCTGGTCGATAACGGCACTGCCAACGAATATAACGGCAGCATGGAAGACTACATCGACTTTGTCCTCGGCCGGAAGCAGCCGAAGAAGGACGGGGACGCCAAGGCTCCCAAGAAGGACAAGAAGGAAGTCGCCCGGCTGTGGGAAGAGGCGAAGGCGGCCAAGAAGCTGATCGCGGAAACGGAAAAGGCGCTGGCCAAGCTGCAGGCCCGGCTGAGCGAAATTGACCAGGCGCTGTTCGATCCCAAGGCCGCCAGCGCGGAACTGGCCAAGCTGAAGATGAGCGAACTGACCCAGCTGCGCGCCCGCGTGGCGGACGATATGGCGAAAGCCGAAGAAGCGTGGATGGCGGCGAGCGAGAAGGTGGAAGCGGCGGCCTAGTCTTCGTCCGGCGCGGCCAGCAGGTCCATCATGTCGCGCGCGGCGTTGCGGTCGGCCGGATCCTTGAAGGCGACGTCGAGATCGGGCGCGGCGTCGAACGAATAGAGCAGCATCCACAGCGCGAACCGGCGGCTGCGGTCTTTTTCCAGCCCGAAATCGACCTGCATCCGCTCAATCCCGGCCGCCCGGCCTGCCGGGGTCATCCCCGACAGGTCGGCCGTGCCGAAGTATTCCTGGAACAGTCCGTCCAGGTTCATGCCTTCGCCTTCATCCGGGCGGTTTCTTCCGCCGTGCTCTGCACGCCGGTGTTGCGCTTGGTCAGGCCGTTGGCGACCGGGTTACGGTTGAACAGTTCCGGATCACCCGGGCGCTGTTCCAGTCCGAAGATGTTGCTGAGGCCCGGATGACGGCCAAGACCGCCGTAGAGGTCGAACCCGCGGTCAATCCAGTCGCGCAAGGGATCGTCATTGGCCAGCGCCGGGGTGTCGCAGACCGACGCCAGCCACAGGAAACAGGCGAGCAGGCGGTGATCGGCATAGTTGGGCGCGTCGCCGCCGAACCACTGGTTTTCGCGCAGGGTGTTGCGCAGCAATTCGAGGTTGGCGGAAATCTGCGGCAGGCGATCTTCGCGGCCGACGATGATGTCTTCCAGCTTGCGCCCGCCGAACATGGTTTCGCGGCTGGTGGTGACATATTCATGGTCCACCTGCAGCGACCGGTCGCGATAGGCGACGAGGTAGCAATGCATCCACGGGCCAACGGCAGTCTGCCACAGCCAGCCTTCCAGTGCCTGGGTCAGCACCTTGATCGAAGGGTCGGGGATCAGGGTCGGGCGGTCGGGATATTTGGCATCGAGATATTCGGCGATCAGCCAGCTATCCAGGATCCATTCGCCATCATCGACAATCGCCGGCAGGCGTTCGGTCTTGCCGCCGGTGCGTTCCGGGATGCCGGTAAAGCCGCCGGGGACGATATCCATGTCGAAGCCTTTGTGGCCCACCGCAAGCTTGGTCGCCCAGACGAACGGGCTGATCGTCGCCCCGCTGGCCAGTTGCAGGTCATACAGTGTGATGGTGTTGTTCTGCGCCACGAAAGGCCTCTCCGACTCGTTGATAATGTCCGGCGCCTTCCTACTCCCGGCAGGCCCGCAGCGCCAGAAGTGGCGGGATTGTCGGGATTCTTGACAGGAGCGGCACGGCGTTATCTGATGTTAACCATGCAAACCCGTGCAAATCCTTGATTGCGCGCAATTGGCACGGTGCCTGCATTATCACTGGTACCCTGAATAAGTCTTCGAATGAGGCGGGATCGGACCCCTGGTTCCAACCGAAAGTTTCCCGGTCCCGCCTCCCCGAAGTCTCAGAAAAACCCCGAAAATCCGACCGATCTAGCGCCGCCCGGCCCAAGGTTCATCCGTGCGCCTCACAGTCATCGCGCCGTCGTAAGGGCGGCACAGGTGGAAAGCATCTGCCGGTTCGCCGGCAAGCCATGTCCGCCAATCGGTTTGCGGCAGGATCACCGGCATCCGGTCATGCACCCCGGCGATGTGCTGGCAGGCGCCGGTCATCACCATGGTATAGGCCGGCCCCCATTCCGCGGTGTCTCGCCACAGCCCGGCGACGGCGAACAATGGCGTATCGGGCAGCGCAAACCACGTGCGCGTCTTGGCCCCTTTCTCGCCCTCGGCTTCTGCAAAGGTGCTGACCGGAACCAGGCAACGACGAGCGAGGAAACTGGGTTTCCAGAAGCTGGTCGCCAGCTTGTCGGTGCGGGCATTGTTGACCGGGCGGGGTTTCAGCCGCTGGCCCTTCGCGCCAACGGCGGCATAGGGAAAGCCCCAGGCCATCTGCCGCACGCGGCCCTCTGCCACGACCACGCCGGGATAGCCGGGAAAAACCTCGTCAGGGGCATTGCCGCCGAAATCCTCCACCATCGCGTCAAACAAGGCGGCGACTTCGGTACGGCTGGCGGTCATGCGATAGAGATTGCACATCGCTGGAGTGTAGCGGCGGCCGCGGCAAAGTTCACGATCTTCACGATCTTTGCGCGTGTTACGCTGTGCAATTAAGTTTTCGGCACAAGTTTGCCGGGTGCCAGATGCAGCAAAACCCGCGCTGGCGGGCGCGGGTTCGGGGAATGTGATTCACGGGTTCAAGGAGCCTTTGCAAGCACCCTGGCACCAGAGCGGGGTTGTAGGACAGCAGGTTCTGGCAGCGAGCCTGTGTCCGGCCCGAAGAACGAGGGCGGGTGCCGCACAGTGCGGCAC
>JBARAF010000417.1:0-5750 GCA_049791695.1 Croceibacterium sp. | reverse complement strand
TGGTGGCGGAACTGGCGCAGACCATCGGGCGGCGCGATCTCGCCGTAAACCTGGCCGATGCTGCTGCCGCCGATGGCCATCGCGGGTTTGTTGAACTCGGTTTCCCCACGCTCAATGCTCCGTTCGGGACGGACTGGACTGCGGTCCACGCCATTTCCCGGCAGGAAAGTCAGTTCGCCCAGAACGCGCTCAGCCATGCCGGCGCACGCGGGCTGATTCAGCTGATGCCGGGCACCGCGCGCGAACAGGCGGGGATGAACGGCGTCGTCTACATGCAGGCGTCGCTGATTGACGATCCGGATTACAACGTCCGCCTGGGCAGTGCCTATTTCGCCCGCCTGATGGCCCGTTACGGCAGCTGGCCGCTGGCCGTGGCCGGGTACAACGCCGGGCCGGGCAACGTGAACAAGTGGCTGGCCGCCAACGGCGATCCGCGCACCGGGTCGATTGCCTGGATCGACTGGATCGAGCGTATCCCGCTGACGGAAACCCGCAATTACGTCACCCGGGTGATCGAAAACGCGGTGGTTTACGAAGCGCTGCATCCGGACAAGGCCCCGATGGGCCGCCCCCGCAGCGTCAACGAATTCCTGCGCTGAGCGGTCCGTTGCGTCATCTTCGCTGATCCGTTCGGGTCTGGCGAAATCGAGACGCTAGAGCGCGGTGTCTCGACTTCGTTCGACACGAACGGCAAAGGGACAGGATGATTGATGGGAACTGCCTGTGAAACCGCCGGAAAACCCCATTACCCCCGCCGGGTTGGCGGCGCTGAAGGCGCGGTATGACCAGTTGCTGGGCACCGAACGGCCGGCGATTGTCGAAATCGTCAGCTGGGCGGCGGGCAATGGCGACCGCAGCGAGAACGGCGATTACCTCTACGGTCGCAAGCGGATGCGCGAAATTGACCGCGAACTGGCGCACCTCGCCCGGCGGATGAAGGCGGCCAAGGTGATCGACCCGGCGCAGCAGCCTGACCAGGCGCGGGTCTGGTTTGGCGCCACCGTGACCATCGCCGACGAAGAAGACGAAGAACGCGTGCTCACCTTGGTGGGCGATGACGAGCAGGATGCCAGTGCCAACCGCATCGGCTGGAGCGCGCCGATCGCCCGTGCCTTGCGCGGAGCTGGCCTTGGCGATCTGCGGATCGTGCGCCTGCCCTCTGGCCAGAAGGAATGGGAAGTGACCGCCATTACCTACCCCGCCCAGCTTCACGAAAGCGCCTGACGTGGCGGACGTGATCAACCTGCGGCTGGCCCGCAAGGCCAAGGTGCGCAGCGGCAAGGAAGCCCATGCCGCCGCCAACCGCGCCTTGTTCGGTGAAGTGAAAGGCATGCGCCAGCTGCGCGAAGCCGAAGCCGACCGGGCGGCCCGGTCCCTTGATGGCGCGAAGCGGGACAAGGACTGATGCGCACCACCTTTGGCGAAGCGACTGTGCGCCTTTACCACCTTGACCGGGATGCCGAGGGCGGCGCGGCGACCACCCTGTTTTACGGCCCACTGGATGAAGCCATGCGCGTGGCGGCGGCCCAGCCGGAAGACCTGCAAGAAGGCCTGTACCTGGCGACTGACAACGACGTGGTCGCCTGGCTGGACCTGATCGAAGGGTGACCGTGCTCCGCCGCCTGGCCGTTCCTGCCGCCCTGTTGTTGCTGGCCGCGCCGCTGGCTGCGAAGGACAGCCTTGGCCTGTTCGGGCAATGGGGCGCGTTTCGCGATCCGCAGGTGCCGCGTTGCTATGCCATTGCAAAGGCGGAAAAAGCCCGCGCTGGGGAACGACGCAGCCATGTTCCCTTCGCCAGCATTGGCACCTGGCCCAAGCGGCAGTTGCGCGGGCAATTGCACCTGCGCCTGTCGCGTGATGTCGTGCGGACTGCGCCGATCAACCTGGTGGTTGGCAACCAGCGGTTTGTCCTGACCGGTGGCGGGGCCGATGCCTGGGCGCAGGACCGGCGGATGGACGCGGCCGTGGTCGCCGCCATGCGCAGTGCTGCCACCCTGACAGTGTCAGCCAGCGGCACTGACGGTCGGCGCTTTACTGATCGCTACAGCCTCGATGGTGCGGCCACAGCCATGGATGCCGCCACGGTGGGCTGTGCAAGATTAGGCTGATAAAACAACGGGCCGGAGGTTTCCCCCCGGCCCGCTGCATGCATTCAAAGCTTAGAAGCGGAAGCCGACACCGGCCATGATCTGGTGGCGATCCAGATCGACGTTGAAGCGATCACTGTCAGCGATATTTTCGGCTTCGAAGTCAACTTCGCCCTTCGAATAGTTGGAATAGCGATATTCCACCTTGGCGAAGGCGTTGCTGCCCAGCTTCTGCTCCACGCCGGCACCCGCACGCCAGCCGTCGACATCGACGTTGGTGTTGTAATCGGTGGTGCCGTCGGTGCCGAGGTAGTTGAAGCGGGCGTTGGTATAACCACCCTTGGCGTAAACCAGCGTGCTCGGCGTGGCCTTGAAGCCAACGCGCGCACCGACGTAGATGTCGCGACCGGCATTCACTTCACCCAGGCCGAATTCTTCGGAATCCAGATCGGGCTGGTTATCAGCCTTGGCGGTGGAATCGGTCAGTTCCGCTTCCGCGCCGATGACCATGCCGCCCATGTCGACATCGTAACCGACGCCCACGCCATAGGTCAGGCCTTCAGCCGACTGGTCGTTTTCGACCGTATCGACGTCGGTGCTGCTGCCTGCCTTGTTGATGTCATAACCAGCCATGCCCGCGATCCACGGGCCGGACCAGGTGGCCTCCTGCGCAGCAGCCGGCGCGCTGAGAGCGGCAACCGAAACCGTGGCGGCGAAAAGTGCGAGACCCTTTTTCATATTCTTTACTCCAGTTCATTCCTGAGCGCAGACCTTGCGGGCCGCGGACTGGTGAAGCGCACCGGGAGCGATCCAGTTTCATTAACCTAAGACAACGAAAAGATTGATGTTTTTCGGCAACAGTCGGGCGATGGACGGTTTGCCTGACACGATGAATTGGCGGAACCAACCCTTCCGCAACCGCATTACGCGGTCCCGCGCGAGCCCCCTTGCACATGGTCGGCGCCTGGCTTTTTGCCAAAACGCCGCCCTTTCCCTATATGGCCCCCATGCCAGACACAGCCCTGATGCCGACCCCCGGTCAGATTGACCCGGTTCCCGTTGCGCGTGACATCACCCCGCGTGCCGATGGGCGCGTTGACCTGCTGGGCCTGCCGCGCGCCCGGATGGCCGAATTGCTCGCCGCCTCCGGGCTGGACAGCAAGGCGGCCAAGCTGCGCGCCAAGCAGGTGTTCCACTGGCTGTATCATCGCGGCGTGACCGAATTCGAAGCCATGACCGACATCGCCAAGACGATGCGCCCGTGGCTGGCCGAACGGTTCGTGATCGGGCGGCCTGAAGTGGTGGAGGCGCAGCATTCCAGCGACGGTACGCGCAAGTGGCTGCTGCGCACGGATGATGGGCACGACTATGAAATGGTCTTCATCCCCGATGCCGATCGCGGCACGCTGTGCGTGTCCAGCCAGGTCGGCTGCACGCTCAATTGCAAGTTCTGCCACACCGGCACCATGCGGCTGGTGCGCAACCTGACCCCGGGCGAAATCGTTGGCCAGGTGATGCTGGCGCGGGATCATCTGGGCGAATGGCCGAAAGCCGGCGGCACCATGGCCGGGCTGGCAGACGAGGAGGACGAAAGCTCCTATTCCTCCGACGGCCGCCTGCTGACCAACATCGTGATGATGGGCATGGGCGAACCGCTGTACAATTTCGACAACGTCCGCGACGCGCTGAAACTGGTGATGGATGGCGATGGCCTGGGCTTGTCGCGCCGCCGCATTACCTTGTCCACCAGTGGCGTGGTGCCGATGATGGCCCGCGCAGGGGAGGAAATCGGCGTCAACCTGGCGGTCAGCCTGCACGCCGTGACCAAGGACGTGCGCGATGAAATCGTGCCGATCAACCGCAAGTACGGGATCGAGGAACTGCTGCAGGCCTGCGCCGACTATCCCGGTGCCAGCAATGCCCGCCGGATCACGTTCGAATATGTGATGCTGAAGGACAAGAACGACAGCGACGACGATGCGCGCGAACTGGTGCGGCTGCTGAAGCATTACGACCTGCCCGCCAAGGTGAACCTGATCCCGTTCAATCCCTGGCCCGGCACCCCTTACGAATGTTCGACCCCGGACCGGATCCGCAAGTTTTCCAACATCGTGTTCGAAGGCGGCATTTCCGCCCCGGTGCGCACCCCGCGTGGCCGTGACATCGATGCGGCCTGCGGCCAGCTGAAAACGGCGGCAGAAAAGAAAAGCCGGGCCGAACTGGATCGGCTGTACGCGGAAAAGGAAGCGGCGCTGGCAGCCAGCGAGGCCGGTTGAGCGATCGGGCCACCCTCGCTTTCTATGAAGCGCAGGCGGCCCGCTATGCCGCGGTCTTTGGCACGGCCCCCAGCCGCGACCTTGATCCATTCCTGGACCGACTGCCGCCCGGTGCCTGCATCCTGGAACTGGGTTGCGGCGGTGGGCAGGACAGTGCGCGGATGATCGAACGCGGCTTCGCCGCCGATCCGACGGATGGCACCGCCGCCATGGTCGCCGCCGCCAATGCTCGCTTCGGAATTGGCGCCCGCCAGTTGCGGTTTGACCAGCTGGAAGCCGACGATGCCTATGATGCCGTCTGGGCCCATGCCTGCCTGTTGCACGTGGCGCGGGCCGATCTGCCCGGTGTCCTCGCCCGCATCAGGCGCGCCCTGCATCCCGGCGGTTGGCACTATGCCAGCTTCAAGCTGGGCGAGGCCGAAGGGCGTGATCCACTGGGGCGATTGACCAATTTCCCCGATCACCACTGGCTGCTCGCCTGTTACCAGGCGGCGGGCTTTGCCGTTGCGGACCAGCGCACCTTTCGTGGCGAAGGCGCGGACGGCGTGGTGCGCGATTGGTGCGCCCTGACCGTGCAGCGGCCGCTGTCGCCGGGGTAATTCAACCCTGCCCGGTTTCGGTCAGGTCCGCCCCTTGCGCCACCATGTCGCAGCGCCCGCCAATCCACACCCGGCCATCGTCATCCTGGCGGCAATGCACCCGCCCGTCGGCACCGGTCCGTTGCCCTTGCCCGGCCACGGAACTGCCCACGACCAGGCCACTGCCAAACAGATGTTGCGCAACGCCCGCGTTGAAACTGCCGGTTACCGGATCTTCCACCACGGCCCCGTGCTGGTTGGCGAAGAAGGCGCGCAGTTCCCAGTCGATCCCTTCCGCCGTTGAGGGTGCCGCCAGGCCAATGTCGGTGCCAATTGGCGCGCGCGCTGCGGGCACGGCGGCCAGCACTTGTTCGGCCAAGGCGAGCCGCAGCAACCGCCATTGCGGCCCGTTGGCCACGTGGACCCCTTCCACCACCTGATCCGCCGGTATCCCGGCAATCCGGGCCGCATCGGCAATTTCGCCCGCATCCATCGGTCCGTGGCGGGTAAAGGCCGGGGCGGCGAAAGCCAGCCGCTCGCCATCCTGCCGCACTTCCACCAGCCCGGCGGCGCATTGTTGCACCACCACCCCGGCGCGAGCAGGAACGGCGCCTGCCGCCAGCCAGGCAAAGCAGGTGCCCAGCGTGGGATGCCCGGCAAAGGGCAGTTCGCCCGCGGGGTAGAATATTCGCACCTGGTAATCCGCCGCAGGATCGGTGGGCGGCAGCAGGAAGGTCGTTTCCGAAAAACCGAGCCACTGGGTCAGCGCGAGCATCCGCGCCTGATCCCACCCCAGCGCGCCCCGCACC
>JBARAF010000416.1:0-4572 GCA_049791695.1 Croceibacterium sp. | reverse complement strand
GCAATGAGCTGCAACCCGGCCATCGGCGGGCTGGGCAAGGGTCATCTGGTGCGCGAGGTCGATGCCTTTGATGGCTTGATCGGCCGGGCGGCAGATGCCGCGGCGATCCATTACCGGATGCTCAACCGCAGCAAGGGCAGCGCCGTATGGGGCCCGCGCGTGCAGGCGGACCGGACCTTGTTCCTCGCCGCAATCCGGCGAATGATCCGCGCCCAACCGGGGTTGGAACTCGTCACGGGAGAAGCAGCCGCGCTGCATTTCCAGCAAGGCCGCGTTGCCGGGGTGGTGTTGGGCGATGGCACCCTGTTGCAGGCCCGCGCAGTGGTGCTGTGCAGCGGCACCTTCCTGGGCGCGACACTTTTCCGGGGCGAGGAACGGCTGGTTGGCGGCCGCATTGGTGAAGCTTCGGCACAGCGGCTGGCGACCCAGTTGCGCGGCGCGGAGCTGCCCATGGCGCGGTTGAAAACCGGCACGCCGCCACGCCTCGACGGGCGCACGATTGACTGGGCCCGGCTGGAAGAACAGCCCTCAGACTCTGATCCGTGGACCTTGTCGCCGATGACTCCGGGCCGGGTGAACCCACAGGTGTTCTGCGCGATCACCCGCACCAACGAACAATCGCACCAGATCATCCGCGACAACCTGCACCGCTCGCCACTGTTTTCCGGTGCGATTGGTGCGGCGGGGCCGCGCTATTGCCCGTCGATCGAGGACAAGATCCACCGCTTTGCCGACCGGGACGGGCATCAGGTGTTCCTGGAACCGGAGAGGTTGGCCGATCCGCTGGTCTATCCCAACGGCATCAGCACGTCGCTGCCCGCCGATGTCCAGCTGGCCATGCTGCGCAGCATGGTGGGGCT
Organism: Croceibacterium sp.; assembly: GCA_049791695.1. Classification (GTDB taxonomy): domain Bacteria; phylum Pseudomonadota; class Alphaproteobacteria; order Sphingomonadales; family Sphingomonadaceae; genus Croceibacterium_C. The sequence goes on along the minus strand of JBARAF010000416.1, from coordinate 3,712 downwards.
GGAACGGGTGGTGATGGCTGTGCCCGGCTATGCGGTGGAATACGACCATATCGATCCGCGGGCGCTCACCCGCGATTTGCAGGTGCAGGCGATGCCGGGGCTCTATTGTGCCGGGCAGATCAACGGCACCACCGGCTACGAAGAAGCGGCCGCGCAAGGGCTGCTCGCCGGCATGAACGCCGCCGGTGCGGTGCTGGAGCGGGAACTGCCGGAGCTCGACCGGGGCAACAGCTACATGGCGGTGATGATCGATGACCTGACCCTGCACGGGGTCAGCGAACCATACCGGATGCTGACGGCGCGGGCGGAATATCGCCTGCGCCTGCGGGCCAACAACGCCACCACCCGCCTCACTCCACTTGCCGTGGCCGCGGGGTGCGTGGGCGATGAACGGCGCAATTGGTTCGAACAGCGTGAAGGCGAGCGCGGCCAATGGCAGCAGGATCTCGCCCGGTCCGTGCCCTCCACCGCGCTGGAGGAAGCTGGCCTGCCGGTGCGGCGTGACGCCGGGCGTATGACCCTGGCGGAATGGCTGCGCTTCCCCGGTATCGACCTGGCCGGGTTGGCATCACTTTTGGAACCGGGGCTGTATCCCACCACCGACGTGGCGGGGGAAGTGGCGGAAGACGCACTCTATGCGCCCTACCTCGACCGGCAGGAAGGCGAGCTGCGTGACCTGCGCGCCAGTACTTCCGTGGTGCTGGGGCCGCTGTTTCCCTATGCTGCGGTTCCCGGCCTTTCGAACGAGATGGTCGAGCGGTTGTCATCAGCTCGCCCGGAAACGCTTGCATCGGCGGCACAGATGCGCGGAATTACCCCCGCCGCATTGGCCGCGCTGCTTGTCCATGCGCGCAAGATCGGCGATCAGGATAAGGCATGAGCATGGATGAACCCACCGCCCGCGCCTTCTGCGCTGCCCGCCTGGACGATCAGGCGATGGACCGGCTGTACCGGCTTGCCGCGCTGCTGGTGGACGAGAACGCCCGGCAGAACCTCGTCTCAGCAAGTAGCCTGGACCATGTGTGGGAACGCCACTTCGCCGATTCGGTGCAGTTGCTCGACCATGTTCCACGTGAAACACCGCCGTGGCTCGACCTCGGCAGCGGGGCGGGCTTTCCCGGCTTACCGGTGGCCATTGCCCGTCCGGGCATGGAAGTCGTGCTGATCGAATCGCGCCGCAAGCGGGTTGAATGGCTGGAGCGGGTGATTGCGGATCTGGGGCTGACGCACTGCCGGGTGATCGGCGCGCGGCTGGAACTGGTTCCCACGTTGCCGGCCGGAACAATCTGCGCCCGTGCATTTGCTCCGTTTGACAAGCTGTTGCGGTTATCCGCCCGCTTTTCCACACCGGCCACCACTTGGTTGTTGCCGAAGGGGCGCTCGGCCGCGAAAGAATTGGCAGCCGAGTCTGAATCGATCCGCGCCATGTTCCACGTGGAACAATCGGCGACTGATCCCGAGGCCGGCATTCTGGTTGGCACGGGGGTTCCATATATCTCATGATCCGGGTCGCGATTGCCAATCAGAAGGGCGGGGTGGGCAAGACCACCACCGCGATCAACATTTCCACCGCAATGGCCGCCGCCGGGTGGAAGACCCTGCTGGTGGACCTTGACCCCCAGGGGAACGCCTCCACCGGGCTGGGGGTGAGCGCGGCGCAGCGCGAGTTTTCCAGCTACGATATGCTGGTGGACGGCCTGTCGGTGGAAGAATGTGCGGTACCGACCACGATTCCGGGCCTCGATCTGATCCCCGCCACGGTGGACCTGAGTGGGGCCGAAATCGAACTGGTCGGCATGGAGCGCCGCGCTGAACGGCTGCGAACCGGGCTGCGGGTCAATGCACCCTATGACATTTGCTTCATCGATTGCCCGCCGTCGCTAGGCCTGCTGACGCTGAATGCGCTGACGGCGGCCGATACGCTGATGGTGCCGTTGCAGTGCGAATTCTTCGCGCTGGAGGGACTCAGCCAGCTGTTGCAGACGGTTGAACAGGTGCAGCAGCGGTTCAACCCCGAACTGGGCATTGTCGGCATCGCCCTGACCATGTTCGACCGGCGCAACCGCCTGACGGACCAGGTTTCCGACGATGTCCGCGAATGCCTGGGCAAGCTGGTGTTCGATGCGGTGATTCCGCGCAATGTCCGCCTGTCCGAAGCGCCGAGCCATGGCTTGCCTGCGCTGATTTATGACCATTCCTGCACCGGCAGCCGCGCTTACATGGCGCTGGCGCGCGAACTGATCGGCCGGTTGCCCGAACAGAGGAAAGCCGCATGAGCGACGTCGAACCCGAAAAGACGGGCGAGAAGACCGTGGCTCGGCGCAAGCTCGGCCGTGGCCTGGGCGCCCTGATGGGCGAAATGCGCCGCGAGGAGCCGATTCGCCTGTCCGCTGTGCCGACGGACGAGGAGCGTGCCGCCGCTGCCACCGCAACACCTCAGCCTGCGCTTACTGCATCCGGGCTGGCCAGTTTGCCGGTCGGTTCCATCGAACCCCACCCTGATCAGCCGCGCCGCCATTTTGATGAAGACGCGCTGAGCGAATTGGCCGCATCAATCGAGGCGCGCGGGGTGATCCAGCCGGTGATCGTCCGCCCGCTGCCGGGTGGCCGTTACCAGCTGGTCGCGGGTGAGCGCCGCTGGCGTGCCGCTCAGCGGGCGCAAGTGCATGAAATCCCTGCCATTGTTCGCGAACTGGCGGATCGCGATGTGATGGCCCTGGCGCTGATCGAAAACATCCAGCGCGAAGACCTGAACCCGGTGGAAGAAGCCCGGGCCTATCACCGGTTGGCGGATCGCGAAGGCCTGACCCAGGCGGATATTGCCCGCATGGTCGACAAATCGCGCAGCCACGTTGCCAATATGCAGCGCCTGCTGAGCCTGCCCGATGACGTGCTGGACCATGTCGAACAGGGACGGCTGGACATGGGCCATGCCCGTGCCCTGATCGGGCGGGACGATGCAGCGGAACTCGCGCAACGGGCGGTGGACCAGAAGCTGTCCGTGCGTGAAGTGGAGAAGCTGGCGCGCAAGGGCGATGCCCCGCGGCAACGCCGCACCGCAGCCGAACCACGCGGGCCGGGCGGCGATGCTGACATCATCGCCGTGCAGAACCACCTCGAGGAATTTCTGGGCCTGTCGGTGCGGATTGCGGCCTATGCCGATCCGCGCAGCGGCGCGGTGACAATCCGTTACCGCACGCTCGATCAACTGGACCTGATCTGCCAACGGCTGACCGGCGGCGGTTTCTGACCTTTATCCGTTCGCTTCCGGACCCTTGCGCGGGCAAATGTTGCGCAGGTGACCCGGCGGTCCTGGAAGCGAACGAACCCGTAAATATTTGAAATAAAAGCTTACTTGGCTGGGCGTAACTTGCCAGCGCGAACGGGTACCAGCTTTCCGGCGCGCGGTGCCGGTGCCTGGGCGCGGGCACGGGGCCGGATATAGCGCACCGGGGCCACCACTTCGTCCCATTCCTCGATTTCTTCGCATTCGGGCCCGTGGACGTGCGGTCGTGCCTGTTGCATGGCCACCGGCACCATCATCACCGGCACGGCCATCGTGCCATAGCCATAGCCGTAAGCGGGTTGGGCATAGGCGCCGCTTTCATACCGGCTGAGGTAATCTTCGCAGTATGCCAGCGCGGCATCTTCGCGCCGGGCATCGCGTCGTTCGTCGGCCCGGTCGATGGCGGTGCCGATCGCGGCCCCGGCC
>JBARAF010000415.1:0-15692 GCA_049791695.1 Croceibacterium sp. | reverse complement strand
AAAATACTCGCGCTTCGCCAATATGATAGCGGAAGCGGGGCCAAAATCGTCGGATCGAGCGGTTCGCCGGGTTGACCCGCACCGCCGCCTCGCCTAATCCCCGCCCCGCTGACAGGCCCGTCAAACGATTTTGACGCGGATTCTTCACGGCCCCTTCGTCTAGCGGTTAGGACGCGGCCCTTTCACGGCTGAAACACGGGTTCGATTCCCGTAGGGGTCACCAGTTACCGGCCATTTGCCGGAGCGGCCGACCATCTTCCCCAATCTTGCGCCTTTCGCACTTTGACCTGTCATCTGGCGCGGCTAAGGCAGCCCACGATGGAGGACCGGCGCAGCATTCCCGTAGCAGGCATCGCAGTGGCGCTGGCCACCGGCGCCGTGCTGTTGCTCGTCGGGCCTGACCGGTGGCTGGTCGCGGTGGCGTTGCTGGTGTGGATCGCATCGTTCTGGCTGATGGCCACCCCGCCCCCGCCGGTACGCAACAACCGTGAACCCGATTCGCTGCAATTGACCCGTACCGGGATGCGCGATCTGATCGAAAATTCCGGCCTGCCGATGATGATGCTGGACGGTAACCGCATCATCATCGCCAATGCCGCCGCGCGGGAAGCGATTGGCAGCCATGTGGTCAGCCAGGATGCCCGGGTGGCCTTCCGCCATCCGGCTGCGGTTGACCTGCTCAGCCGCCCCAACGGCGGCAGCGCGACGGTGCAGGGGCTGACCGGCCCGCGCAGCATCTGGCAGATGACCCGGCAGCCAATTGACGAACGCTATACCCTGATCGAACTGGTCAACCGCACAGCGGAAGCCGACATCAGCCGCGCCCATACCGATTTTGTCGCCAATGCCAGCCATGAACTGCGCACCCCGCTGGCCAGCATCATTGGTTATATCGAAACCCTGGTCGAACAGGGCGACGAGATCAGCCCCGAACGGGCGGCGAAGTTCCACACCACCGTGCTGCGTGAAGCCAAGCGGCTGCAAAGCCTGGTGGCAGACCTGATGTCGCTGTCCCGCGTGGAAGCGGAAAAGCACGATCACCCGCGTGACAAGGTTGACCTGGTGGCCCTTTCCCAGCTGGCTGCCCGTGACGGTGCCGGGCCGGACCGGCTGGACCGCCTCGACTTCCCGATGCCTGGCCATCCCTTGCAGGTTCGCGGCGACACCAAGCAGCTGGAACAGCTGGTGCGCAACCTGGTCGACAACGCGCTTAAATATGGCGGTCCTGACACACCGGTATCCGTGCGGCTTGAACCCGGCGAACGCGACATGGCTGTGCTGACCGTGCAGGACCGGGGTGAAGGCATCGCGCCTGAACACATCCCTCACCTGACGCGTCGTTTCTATCGCACCGATCCGGGCCGCAGCCGTGCTGCCGGGGGGACCGGGCTCGGCCTCGCCATCGTCAAACATATTGTCGAACGGCATCGCGGGCGGCTCGATATTGCCAGTCGCCTGGGTGAAGGGACCACGGTCACCGTCCGCCTGCCGCTGGCGGAATAAGGCTGGCCTCCTCAATGCGTGGGGAATTGCCATGCGTGTCACATACTGGCCACGACTGTCATATAACTGCAATGGTCAGCACATAGGGCGGTCACGCTCCCGACACGGGACCGTAACAAAAGTGAACGTCGTGACCCGCAAGCTGACAACAGCGCTGCTCGCAGCCAGTGCCATGATCCCAACCAGCGCCTTGGCGCAGGATGCCGCTGCCACCCCTGACGTACTGGCCCGAATCGACCAGATGCAGGCGGAAATTGTCCGCCTCTCTGCCGAAGTCGCCAATCTGCGAGCGCAGGCGGCCCAGCCCGCCCAGCCCGACCAGCCTGTCGCAGTTGCCGTTGCCGCCGCACCGTTATCCGCAACAGCTCCGGCAGTGGCTCCGGCTCCGGAACAGCCGCGCATTGCCTTCAAGGGTGCGCCTGAAATCACTGCTCCGGGCGGATGGAGCTTCAAGCCCCGCGGCCGCCTGCAACTGGATGCCGGCACGGTCAGTGCACCTGCCGGGGTGACTGACAACAGCACCGGCTTCAGTTCCGAAATTCGCCGCGCCTACCTGGGCGTTGATGGCAAGATCCCCGGTGGATTTGCCTACCGGGCGGAAGTCGACCTGGCTGCCAGCGCGGTCGAAATCACCGATCTGTACCTGACCTACCAGGCCAGCAAGGACCTGTCGGTAACGGTCGGCCAGACCAAGCCGTTCTGGGGCCTTGAAGAAATGACCAGTGACCTGTTCACCACCCTGAACGAACGGGCCGCGATCAACACGGCATTCGGCTATGAACGCCGCCTCGGCCTCAGCACCGCCTGGGCCAAGGGGCCGTGGGTGGTTCAGGCTGGCCTGTTCACCGACAATGTCGCCGATCTCAACAACGATGAAAACAATTCCTGGTCCGCCGATGGCCGGGTGGTTTTCGCGCCGAAGATCGGGTCGACCCAGTTGCACTTTGGCGCATCGGCCCACCGGCGTGAACTGAACGATGCCGGCACCACGGTACGGTACCGTGCGCGACCGTTCGCCCATACGACCGACATCCGCTTCATCGACACCGGCAACATCACTGCCGAAACGGAAACCGGCCATGGCCTGGAAGCTGGCCTGGTGTCCGGCCGCTGGCACGCCACCGGTGAAACGCACTGGCAGCAGGTTTCCCGCCCCGGTGCCTTGGCCGATCCGACCTTCTTTGGCGGATATGCCGAAGTGGGCCTGTTCCTGACCGACGATACCCGCGGGTACAAGGGCGGTACGTTTGACCGGGTGCGTCCTTCTGCCCCGCTCGGGGGCGGCGGAATCGGCGCGATCCAGGTGAACCTGCGTTACGACTATCTGGACCTGAACGACGCCGGAGTGATGGGCGGCACGCAGAACGGTTATCTCGCCTCGCTGGTGTGGACGCCGACCGAATATACCCGCTTCATGCTCAATTATGGCCGGATGGAATATCGCGATGCGGCCATCGTGGCGGCGGGCGGTGACCGGAGCTACGGCGTCGATTCGACGGCGCTGCGGGCCCAGTTCGACTTCTGACGCAGGGCAAAATCCAAAAAATTTGACCAATAAGGGTGGCGTCGGTGCCGCGACAGGATATGTGACCATCCAGTGTCACACTCTTGTCGTATCCGCGTAACACACCGTCCTTAGCAACTTTAACCATTGGACCGTGGGGTTTATGATGAAATTTGATATCCGTTTCCCGATCGCTGTGGCTTGCGCTGCTTCCCTGGCCGCTTGCGGTGGCAATTCTGGCGGCGACACCCGCAATTCGGTGCGCGCTGTGGGTTCGTCCACCGTTTACCCGTTTGCCAAGCTGGTGGCGGAAAACTTTGCCCGTGCGAACACCAATTTCGGCAGCCCGATCATTGAATCGAACGGCACCGGCGGCGGGATCGAACAGTTCTGCAAGGGCCTCGGCCCCAACACCCCTGACATCGCCAACGCCTCGCGCCGCATGAAGGCGAGCGAGTTCGAAACCTGCCAGAAGAATGGCGTGACCGAAATCACCGAAATCCAGGTCGGCATGGACGGGCTCGCACTCGCTTCCGCGCAGGGCGGGATCACGATGAAGCTGACCCCGGAACTCGTCTATCGCGCTCTGGCTGCTGCCCCTTACGGCAAGCCGCAGACCGCCAAGCTGTGGAGCGACGTTGATCCTTCGCTGCCGGCCAAGCCGATCCTCGCCTATGGTCCGCCGAGCACGTCGGGCACCCGCGACAGCTTCAAGGAACTGGTGCTGATCCCGGGTTGCGAAGCCAACGCCGAAATGAAGGCGCTGAAGGACACCGACAAGGAAGGCCAGGAAAAGATCTGCACCGAACTGCGTTCGGACGGAGCCTGGGTTGACCAGGGCGAACAGGACAACCTGATCGTGCAGAAGATCGAGAGCAACAAGGATGCCGTCGGCGTGTTCGGCTATTCCTACCTCGAAGAAAATGCCGACAAGGTGCAGGGCCTGCCGATGAACGGCGTACTGCCGACTTACGAGAACATCTCGGGCGGCCAGTATCCGGGCGCTCGCCCGCTGTTCATCTATGTCAAGAAGGCGCACCTCGAAGCCATCCCGGGCCTGCGTGAATTCATTGCTGCCTGGCCGGAAAGCTGGGGACGTGAGGGCCCGCTGGCTGCAATCGGTCTTGTCGCCAACCATGAAGATGTGGCAGCGCGCAGCACTGCCGCGGCGAAGGACTTTCCGACGCTCAACGGCGCCGAACTGAAGTAAGAACACAGGTCACCATGTCACCAGCCTTCCTGTATCTGGCCGCCCTCGGGTTGGGCCTTGCCGGTTGGCTGGTGGCGCGGTCCCGTGCCTGGGCCCTGCGACGCCAGTCGATCCGACTGGTGTCGTTGCCCACTTATCATGGCTGGTATGCCGCCCTTTGGGTGGCGGTTCCGGTCCTGCTGTTTGCTGCGGTGTGGAGCAGTGTCGCCCCCAACCTGGTGACCCAGGCCGTGCTGCAGGATCCGGCCGCGGCCCAGCTGCCGGCCTTCGGCTTCAACCGCGATTCGATCCTGAGCGAAGCCCGCTCAGTTGCTACCGGTTCCACTGCGGCGGTGTTCAATCCCGCGGCCAGGGAACTCGTGGAACCCTATCGCGCGGCAATTCAGCGGTATGATATCATCGGCGTGGTCGTGGCCCTGCTGGTGGCCTTCGCCGGTGCGGTCTGGGCGTTCCTCCGCCTCAAACCCGATTTTGCCGCCCACGCCCGCGTTGAACGCGGGGTGATGCTGCTGTTGCTGCTGGCGTCGCTAGTGGCGATCCTGACCACGCTGGGCATCTTCATCAGCCTGGTGTTCGAAACCGTGCGCTTCTTCGGCATGGTCAATCCAGTCGATTTCCTGTTCGGTACCCATTGGGGCCCCGATCCGATGAGCGCGCAGGCCGATCCGGACCGTTACGGCGCGCTGCCGCTGTTCTGGGGCACGATCTACATTGGCGCGATCATTGCCATGGTCGTCGCCATCCCGATCGGCCTGATGAGCGCGATCTACCTCACCCAATATGCCCCGCCGACCATGCGCAAATGGCTGAAGCCGGCGCTGGAGATCCTCGCCGGTGTGCCGACCGTGGTTTACGGCTATTTCGCCGCGCTGACCGTGGCCCCGGCAATCCGAGATGCGGCCCAGGCAATCGGCATTTCCGGCGCTTCGAGTGAAAGCGCGCTGGCCGCGGGCCTGGTGATGGGGGTGATGATCATTCCCTTCGTTTCCTCGATGGCCGACGATTCGATTGCCGCCGTTCCGCAGTCGATGCGTGACGGCAGCCTGGCCATGGGGGCCACCACCAACGAAACCATCCGCAAGGTGCTGGTCCCGGCCGCCCTGCCCGGCATTGTTGCCGGTGTGATGCTGGCGATCAGCCGTGCCATTGGTGAAACCATGATCGTCGTCATGGCCGCCGGCGCCTCCGCCAACCTGACCGCCAACCCGCTGGAAGCGATGACCACCGTCACTTTCCAGATCGTGGCGATGCTGACCGGCGAAGGCAGTTTCGACAATCCCGCGACGCTGAGCGCCTTTGCGCTGGGCTTCGTCCTGTTCCTGGTCACCCTGGCGTTGAATTTCATCGCCCTGCGTGTCGTGAAGCGGTTCCGCGAAGCTTATGAGTGAGAAGATTCACCTCGCGCAGAGCAGTGCCTTCCAGGCCCGCCTGAAGAAGCGCTACGCGGCGGAACGGCGTTTCCGCCTGGCCGGCATGGCTGCCGTGGTGTTTTCCGTGGCGGTGCTGGTGTTCCTGCTGGTGTCGATGTCGTTCAATGGCATCAACGGCTTCCAGCGCGCCACCATGAAAGTGCCGGTGGATTTCAGCAGCGTTGCGCTCAGCCTGCCGCCGGAATTTTCCGACCCGATGGGCGCCACCCGTTCGCTGGAAACCCAGGGCCTGCCCGACGTGGTGAAGTTCGCGGCCGAAAAGGAACTGGGTGCCGAAGCCGCTGCGCAGCTCAACCCTGATGCCTGGCGCATCGTGGCCGAACAGGTTGCGGCCGATCCGTCGCTGTTGCGGACCAAGGCGGATTTCGAATTGCCCACCAACGGCGATCTGGCATCCGCCCTGTCGGGTGACGGCAATTCCGAACTGCAGCCGTTGGCGCGCAAGCTCGAGGCCGAAGGCAAGCTGCACAAGACCTTCGATCCGGGCTTCCTGTCCCGCTCCGATGCCACCGACCCGCAACTGGTTGGCATCTGGGGCGCACTCAAGGGGTCGATGCTGACGATGCTGGTCACCCTGGTGCTGGCTTTCCCGATCGGGGTGCTGGCAGCGCTGTACCTGGAAGAATACGCCGGGCGGAACCGCTGGACCGACCTGATCGAAGTGTCGATCAACAACCTCGCGGCCGTGCCTTCGATCATCTTCGGCCTGCTCGGCCTGGCTGTGTTCCTGTGGCTGTTCCCCAGTTATCGCTCGGCCCCGCTGATCGGCGGCATGACGCTGGCGCTGATGACCATGCCGGTGATCGTCATTTCCGGCCGCAATGCGATCAAGGCCGTTCCGCCTTCCATTCGAGACGGTGCGATGGCCCTTGGGGCGTCGCCGATCCAGGTGGTGTTCCACCACGTGTTGCCGCTGGCCCTCCCCGGCATCCTGACCGGCACGATCATCGGCATGGCGCGCGCGCTCGGCGAAACAGCGCCGCTGCTGATGATCGGGATGCGCGCCTTCGTCGCCACCCCGCCGGGTGGGCTGACGGATCCTGCCACCGTGCTGCCGGTGCAGATCTTCCTCTGGTCCGATGAAATCGATCGCGGTTTCGTTGAACGCACCAGCGCCGCGATTATCGTGTTACTGCTGTTCCTCCTGCTGATGAACGGCATCGCCATCTACCTGCGCAACCGATTCGAGAAAAAATGGTGACCGAACAGACCGCCACTGCCGCAATGCCGGCCGCTGCCGACACGCAGCCGAAGATGCGCGCTACCGATGTGTCCGTGTTCTACGAGCAGAAGAAGGCGATTGATGCCGTCTCCATCGATATCGAAACCGAATATGTGACCGCCTTCATCGGCCCGTCGGGCTGCGGCAAATCCACTTTCCTGCGCACGCTCAATCGCATGAATGACACGATTGCCTCTGCCCGGGTGGAAGGTTCGATCGAACTGGACGGGGATGATATCTACACCTCCGGCATGGACGTGGTGCAGTTGCGCGCCCGGGTCGGCATGGTGTTCCAGAAGCCGAACCCGTTTCCCAAGTCGATCTTTGAAAACATCGACTATGGCCCGCGCATCCACGGGCTGGCCGAAGGCAAGGCAGACCTGGACGCGATCGTGGAACGGTCGCTGCGCCGCGCTGGCCTGTGGGAAGAGGTCAAGGATCGCCTGGCCGATTCCGGCACTGCCCTGTCCGGCGGCCAGCAGCAGCGCCTGTGCATCGCCCGCGCGATTGCCGTTGAACCCGAAGTCATCCTGATGGACGAGCCCTGCTCCGCGCTCGATCCGATCGCCACCGCCAAGATCGAGGAATTGATCGACGAATTGCGGGGTCGTTACGCCATCGTGATCGTTACGCACTCGATGCAGCAGGCGGCCCGTGTTTCGCAGCGAACGGCCTTTTTCCACCTTGGAAAAATGGTCGAATACGGTCACACGTCTGACATATTCACCAATCCGCGCGAAGTCCGCACCAAGGATTACATTACAGGCAGATACGGCTGATGGCAGAGCATACGGTCAAGGCATTCGACGAAGACATCACCCGCCTGCGCGGGCTCATCGCCGAAATGGGCGGCTTGGCCGAAGTCTCCATCCAGGAGGCGCTGCAGGCGCTCGTCACCGGTGACGAAGACCTGGCCCGGCGCGTGATCGCCCGCGACAAGAAGATGGACGAGCTGGAGATGGAGGTCGATGCCATGGCCATCCGCACGCTCGCCCTGCGCGCGCCGATGGCGGACGACCTGCGCGAAATCATCGCCGCGCTGAAAATCGGCGGCGTGATCGAACGCATCGGTGACTATGCCAAGAACATCGCCAAGCGCGCTGGCCGCATCGAAGGCCGCAGCCGGTTCGAACCGCTGACCCTGCTCGGCACCATGGGCGAAGTCGCGGCCGAAATGGTCCACGACGTGCTGACGGCCTATGCCGCGCGCGATCCGATCATGGCCAACGAAGTGATCGCCCGCGATGACAAGGTCGATGCCTTCTATGACAGCATCTTCCGCAATCTCGTCAGCTATATGGTCGAAAACCCGGCCACCATCAGCAGCGCGGCGCAATTGCTGTTCGTGGCGCGCAACATTGAACGCATCGGCGACCATGCGACCAATGTGGCAGAAATGGTTCACTACGCCGCAACCGGCACTTATCCGCCTGAACGTGAGCGTTGACCCATTCTTGTCGCATCGGTGTAATATTACAGTGGTGAGAACCCTCTGACACAAGGGGTACACACCATGTCTGCACCGAAGCTGCTGTTGGTCGAAGACGATATTGCTCTGGCTGAATTGCTGGAATTCCGGTTCGAAAACGAAGGCTATGATGTCCGCGTCACCTCCGATGGTGACGAAGCGCTGGTGCTGGCATCGGAAGACGCGCCGGACCTGGTGATTCTCGACTGGATGATCGAAGGCACCAGTGGGATCGAAGTATGCCGCCGCCTGCGCCGCGACAAGGCCACGGCCCACGTTCCAATTATCATGCTGACTGCCCGCGAAGGCGAGGATGACCGGGTGCGCGGGCTGGAAACCGGTGCCGACGATTACGTGACCAAGCCATTTTCCCCGCGTGAACTGCTCGCCCGCGTGTCAGCCGTGTTGCGCCGTGTGCGCCCGGCGCTGGCCGGGGAAACCATCGAAGCGGGCGACATGAAGCTGGACCCGGTCGCCCACCGTGTGGAGCGGCGCGGCCGCCAGTTGCAGATCGGCCCGACCGAATACCGGTTGCTCAAATTCTTCATGGAACACCCGCGCCGGGTATTTTCGCGCAGCCAGCTGCTCGATGCCGTGTGGGGCAATGGCAGCGAGATCGAGGAACGCACGGTTGACGTGCACATCCGCCGCCTGCGCAAGGCCATTGCGCTGGACAACGGCAAGGACCCGATCCGCACCGTCCGGTCCGCCGGTTACGCGCTGGAACCGGTCTAGGCGCTAGCGGCATACGCCGCCGAACCCGCGTGCCGCCTGGTCAAGGTGCAGGTGATCGGCATGGGCGGCGTTATAATCGGGAGACAGCACCGTGCCGAACGTCTCGCAGGCGTTATCGCGAGCGTCCCGCAGGAAGGCCGCTTCCGGCCCCTCCCGGTCCCAATCGCGCAGCACGCTGATCCGGCGGCCATCCTTCAGGATGAAGGCGGCGATGTCGATCGCATTGCCCGTGGCATGTTCGCTCCATGGCCCGTCTGGGCGGCCATAAAGGCGGCGGCAACTGTAAGTGCCGAAGTGTTCGATCCGGGCGATCCCTGATCCCAACTGGGCCTGTGCTGCCGGCTGCACACCTTGCTGCAACCACAGGCTGAATGCCGCCGCCACGGCGCAGGTCGTGTGGGGTCTGGCCGGGCTGAACGGTGCGTCGGGCAACAGGGTCCGGTCGGGCGTGCGACAGGCCCCCTGGCCTTCGGGGTCGAGCGCGGTGAAGGCAATTCCGCTGCGCGCAAGCACCGCCCGGCATTCCGCTGGATCTCCGCGTAAAGCGGCGATCTTGCGCTGGGTGGCCCAGCCCGGTGGGTCGTTCAGGTCGAGCGGCGCCCAGGGATCGTGCTGGGGATGATCGGCCAGCCATGTCCGCGCTGCCAGCAACAGCGCGCCGAACATCAGCAGCGACAGCAAGGCGCGATCAAGCCGGAATGTGCCAATCTGGCGGGAAACCCTCATGCTCAGTGAAAGTCGCGGGACTTGGGAATGATCCGCACATTGCGCGGATGGCCCTGCTGATAGCCGCATTCGCGGTTGCCCGGTGCCGGTTCTTCCCACGGTTTCACCGCCTGCTGCGGCAACGGCGATGGGCCGGATGACGGGTTGTTGCACAGGTCCGCCCGCGCAATCGGCGGGGCAGCAGGTCATCCGACAGCCGGTGCAGCGAACCGCGCGTTCATCGTCTGTGGGGATTTCAGCTGCCCGGAGGCTGTCACGGTGGTCTTGGCGCAGTGACGTCATTACAACCTGCGACGGCCGCCGCTCGGGCGTGTGATAATAGATATGGTTGGTCGCCCGCCGGGCCGGGGGCAGTCACGCTGCTCATGTCGGGGAGGATGGTTCCGGCATCGCACGCCGTTACCCTGCCAGCACGGCCAGCCGAGCGGCCACGGCGGCAAGGTCAGCCTGGAACAACCGTTCCTGTTCCTCCCGCGCCGGGCCATCCAGGCGCAGCAGGTAAGATGGGTGGGCCGTAACCCACAGTTCTGCCCCGTCCTCCAGCTGCTGCGGCTGCCCGCGTTCACGGGAAATGCTGACGGTGCGCCCCAGCAACCCGCGCGCCGCGCTGGCGCCCAGGGCCAGCACCAGTTTGGGCTGCACGAGCGCCCGTTCGCCGTCCAGCCACCAGCGGCATATATCAATTTCCTTAGCTGTTGGAAACTGATGCAACCGTTTCTTGCCACGCTGTGTGAACTTGAAATGCTTGACCGCATTGGTGACATAGGCTGCCCCCCGGTCAATCCCGGCGCGTTGCAGGTGTTCGTCCAGCACTTGTCCTGCGGGGCCGACGAAGGGGCGGCCCGCCAGGTCTTCCTGATCGCCCGGCTGTTCACCCACAATCATCAGGGGGGCGTCCCCCGGTCCTTCGCCCATCACCGCGCGGTTATCGAGTTCGCCAATCGGGCAGCGGCGGCAGGCGTGGATTGCCTCGCCGATGGCCTGCAGCGTCTCCGGCCGTTCGCCGGATTCCCTTTCGCCTGCCTTCACCATCGCACTTTCCCGCGCTTGCGCGCCCGCGATCAGATCGGGGATCAGCACTGCTTCGGGCATATTTTTCCAGTACTTGCGGGGCATTTCTTTCAGCATTGCGCCGATCTTCAAACGCGCCGGGTTGAAGATGGAGGCATAATATTTGCGCCACAGGTCTTCGGTCGGATCGCCTGTCGGCGCGTCGGAACGCAAGGCGGGCGGGCCTTCTTCCAGCACCGCACCATCCCAGTGCAACGATCCCTGCGGCGTCAGGATCGACCAGTGCATGGTGGTGAAGCGGCGGACGAAGAACCCCGCATTGGCGCGCAGGATGTGATGTTCCGGTTCGAACCAGGCGACATAGTGATCGGGCGCGCCGTCATCCCCTTCAGGCACCTGCCGGAAGCGCAGGAAGGCGCGCATCTTGTGCATGTCGCGCCGCACCGCGCGGGCCAGATCCTCCACCCGGCGCACGTCCGCGTCGGCCTTGTCCTCCATGATCAGCGGATTGCCCTGTAACCGCCACAGCAGGCGGTACAGCAGGGCAAACCGTTGCGGATCGGCATGACACAGCGCCATCCGGGCCTTGTCGATGAAGGCCTTGCTGGCACGCACGATCCGCCCGTCGGCATCGGGGACCGGCGGACGATCGCCATGAGAAAACAAGCTGCGGTTGCCGCCGGGTTCCACCCAGGTGATCAGGTCCGGCGGTACATCGCACTGCATCAGCCCGCGCGCGCGTTCGCGCCAGAAATCGAAATCGTCGGCCAGCGGCAAGTTGACCACGTAACTGGCACCAGGCCGGGGGCGCTGGACCGCCGTCATCTCCCGTTTCTCCCCCTCCGTTCGCCCCGAGCGAAGTCGAGAGGCTGTGCGCGGCGTGTCTCGACTTCGCTCGACACGAACGGAAATTGGGTTGCAGGGCCAGGCTTCACGCAAACAGCTCCAACTGCTGCTGCTTCGGCGCAACCAGCGCCTTCAGGTCTGCCCGGTCGGTCAGCAGCGTGGGCCGCCAGTCGCTGGTGACGATGAACGGGCGCAGCTTCGCCACGGAGACGGTCAGCTTGCCCACATCCTCCAACCGCATGGTGCGATGACGTCGTGACGCCACGATCCGGTTGACCGCGCGCACCCCCAGCCCCGGCACGCGCAACAGCATTTCGCGCGGGGCGCGGTTCACATCGACCGGGAAATGTTCGCGGAATTTCAGCGCCCAGGCCAACTTGGGGTCGATATCCAGCGGCAGGTTGCCATCCACCCCGGCGGCCTGCACCACCTCCCCCGGTGTAAAGCCATAGAACCGCATCAGCCAGTCGGATTGATACAGCCGGTGTTCGCGGATCAGCGGCGGGCGCTTCAGCGGCAGCACAGCACTGGCATCGGGTATGGGGCTGAAGGCGCAGTAATAGACCCGGCGCAGGCCGAACGTCGCATACAGGCTGCTGGCCCGGCCGACGATGTCGCTGTCAGTCGCCGCATCGGCCCCGACGATCATCTGCGTCGATTGGCCCGCCGGGGCAAAGCGCGGCGCATGGCGGAACCGTTTGCGGGCATCCTTCGCCTCGGCAATTGACGCCGTGACCTCGCCCATCGCCCCTTCGATCCGCCCGCTGTTCTTGTCTGGGGCCAGCCGCGTCATCCCGGCAACCGTCGGCAGTTCGACATTGATCGACACCCGGTCCGCGAACAGCCCGGCCTGGTGCACCAGCCCCGGATCGGCATCGGGAATGGTCTTGAGGTGGATATACCCGCGAAAATCGTTTTCCAGCCGCAGGATACGGGCCACTTCTACCATCTGTTCCATGGTGTGGTTGGAACTTTTGACAATGCCGGAGGAAAGGAACAGCCCTTCGATGTAATTGCGGCGGTAGAAGCTGAGCGTCAGGTCCGCGACTTCCTGCGGGGTGAAGCGCGCGCGGCGCACGTTCGAGCTTTTGCGGTTGATGCAGTAATGGCAATCGAACACGCAATGGTTGGTCAGCAGGATCTTCAGCAGCGAGACGCAGCGCCCGTCCGGCGCATAGGCATGGCAAATGCCCATCCCTTCGGTCGAGCCCACGCCCTTGCCGCCGGTGCTGTTCCGTTTGGCCGTGCCGGACGAGGCGCAGGAGGCATCGTATTTGGCCGCATCGGCCAGCACTTCCAGCTTTTCCATGATCGTCAGCGGGGTCATTTTTTCTTTATATGTTCCGATCCTTCGCTTGCCTAGTCCGATGCGACGGACGGAGAACGAAACCGGGCGCGAGGCGTTGGCGTGGTTCCCCCTGACGAAAAGGAAACCAATCCCATGAACCGTATCCAGGCCCGCGACGGGACGCAGATATACGTCAAGGCGGTCGGCCAGGGCCGGCCGGTCATCCTGATCCATGGCTGGCCATTGTCAGCCGACAGCTGGGACCCGCAGATCGTAGCCCTGGCCCAGGCCGGTTACCGCGCCATCGCCTATGACCGGCGCGGCTTTGGCCGGTCGGACCAACCGCCATCCGGCTATGACTATGACACTTTCGCGGATGACCTGGCTGACGTCATGAAGGCCACCGGCGCCACCCGGGATGTGGCCCTGGTCGGATTTTCGATGGGTGGGGGTGAAGTGGCCCGGTACCTGTCGCGCCACGGCGGGGCCGGGGTGACGCAGGCGGTACTGGTCAGTTCCGTGGTGCCGTACATGCTGCAGACGGACGACAACCCCGAAGGCGTGCCGCAGGCGGTGTTCGACCAGATGACCGCCGGGATGCGCGAGGATTTCCGCGGCTTCTTCACCAGCTTCTTCAAGCAGTTCTATGGCGTCGGTTTCGTAACCCAGCCCGTCAGTGACGAACAGCTAGACTGGGCCTGGATGACCAGCCAGATGGCCGGGCAATATGCCACGCTGCAGGCGGCGCAGGCTTTCGCCACCACCGATTTCCGCCCGAACCTGGCGCATTTCCGGGTGCCGACGCTGGTGATCCACGGCACGGCCGACAAGACCGTGCCGATCGATGCCACGGGGCGTGTGGTGGCGGCGCAGGTTCCGGGCGCCCAACTGATCGAATACGATGGGGAACCCCACGGCCTGTTTGCCACGCAGCAGGCGCGGTTGACCCAGGACCTGATCGACTTCCTGGGTTCAGCGGGGTGAAGCCGGGCCGGGCGCAGCGGCAGGTGCGCCCGGCACCGATCCCCTGCCTGGTATGGAATTGATGACTTCCAGCAGGGTGCGCATCGCCACCGGCTTGCGCAGTACGCAGTCCGGCCGCTGGCGTTGGATCAGGCCGGCAATGGCGTTGATATCCCAGGCGGTAATCAGCACCGTGAACACGTCCGCCTGCTGCTTGCGAAGCGCGGCGATAAGATCGAGCCCGGTTCGATCACCATCAAGCCGGTAGTCCAGGATGACGCATTCCGGCTGATGCTTCATTGCCAGTTCCAGCGCCACTTCCACATTGCCGGCAGTGCCGACATGATCCACCCCGGCAAGTTTGCACACTTCTTCCAGGAACATCGCCATGATGACATCGTCTTCGACAATGAGCACTTTGCGCGCTGGGTAAGTCATGGCTGCCTCGGTTGAAACCAGCCACTTACAGGCAATCCGCTATTTTCCGTATAGGGATTTATCCGTAAACACCTTGAAGAAACCAGTCCGGCATCCCGCTGCCCACGTGGCGCAGGCGCGGCATCTCGACGCTGAAACCCGCCTCCACATCAGTCCAACAACGCCGGGAACGGCAAGGCAAAAGCGGCCCCGACACTTGCCCACAACATCGCAGCGCCCTGCGGCAGGGGGAACGATGGCCCGCAGCCACCGTTGCCCAGACAAGACAAAGGAGCCCCCCCGATGAGCGATACTGAAAAGCTGAAGCACGAATTCTGGCAGGCGCTGGCCGCCAGCCCGTTCCTGTTCCTGAACCGCGACAGCAATCCCGATGGCGCGGTGCCGATGACCGCCCAGCTGGATGAAGATGCCCACGGCGCAATCTGGTTCTTCACCAGCCGCAAGAACGATCTGGCCGCAGGCGGCCCGGCCACGGCCACTTTCTCCAGCAAGGACAACCAGCTGTTTGCCCGCTTCAAGGGCGTACTGTCGGAAGAAACCAGCCGCGAACGACTGGACAAGCAATGGAGCAAGATGATCGAGGCCTGGTTCCCCGGCGGGAAGGACGATCCCGACCTGCTGTTGCTGCGGATGGACCTGGGCGCGGCCGAACTGTGGAACAGCGACCTGGGCTTTGTCGACAACGTGAAAATGCTACTGGGCTTCGACAGCCGCAGCGATGCCGAGCGGGAGCACGCGCGCACCACGCTGTGACGCCCGGCCATAGATAAGGACCGACCAGAAAAGGAAAGGGCCGCTCCCCGGTTGGGAAGCGGCCCTTTTTGTTGGTGCAGGCTATGCCTCAGGCGTCCTGGCCGCCCGGGGTGTGAATCCCCGGCAGCGGCGGGACCGGCTGCGGCGGGATGCCGGCATCGTCTTCATGCGTATCTACAATCCCGCGGCCCACGTGGCTGCGGCTGCGGCTGTAAGCGAAATAGACCACCAGCCCGATGGCCGCCCAGCAGGCGAACAGGACGATGCTCTTGGTGTCGAGGCTGAAGAACAGATAGGCGCACCCGGCCATTGCGATCGGGGCAGTGATGAACACCGCCGGGGTCCGGAACGGACGGTGCCGGGTCGGATCCGTACGGCGGATCACCATGACCGCAAAAGCGACTGCGGCAAAGGCGAACAGCGTGCCCGAATTGGAGATGTTCGCCAGCTGGCCGACCGGGAAGAACGCTGCAAACAGCGATACCGCGATGCCGGTCAGGATGGTGATGACGTGCGGCGTCTGGAACTTGGGGTGGATCTTGCTGAAGGCTGCCGGCAGCAGGCCGTCGCGGCTCATCACGAAGAAGATGCGGGT
>JBARAF010000414.1:0-3803 GCA_049791695.1 Croceibacterium sp. | reverse complement strand
CGCCCACCGGGCAGGTGTTCAGGTGGCACTTGCGCATCATGATGCAACCGGCCGCGATCAGCGGAGCGGTGGCAAAGCCGAATTCATCCGCACCCAGCAGCGCGCCAATGGCGACGTCGCGGCCCGTACGGATACCGCCGTCCACCTGCACCGCGATGCGGCTGCGCAGGTCGTTCAGCAGCAGGGTCTGCTGGGTTTCGGCCAGGCCGATTTCCCACGGCGAACCCGCGTGGGTCAGGCTGGTCAGCGGCGAAGCGCCGGTGCCGCCTTCGTAACCGGAAATGGTCACGTGGTCGGCACGGGCCTTGGATACGCCCGCGGCCACGGTGCCAACGCCCACTTCGGACACCAGCTTGACCGAGATGCGCGCCACCGGGTTCACGTTCTTCAGATCGTGGATCAGCTGCGCCAGATCTTCGATCGAATAGATGTCGTGGTGGGGCGGGGGGCTGATCAGGCCGACGCCGGGGGTGGAATGGCGGGTGGCGCCGATGGTCTTGTCCACCTTGTCACCCGGCAGCTGGCCGCCTTCGCCAGGCTTGGCGCCCTGGGCCATCTTGATCTGGATGTCGTCGGCATTGACCAGGTATTCGGTGGTCACGCCAAAGCGGCCCGAAGCGACCTGCTTGATCGCCGAACGCATCGAATCGCCGTTGGCCATCGGCGTGAACCGCTTGGGGTCTTCGCCGCCTTCACCGGTGTTCGACTTGCCGCCGATGCGGTTCATCGCCACGGCCAGCGTGGTGTGCGCTTCCCAGCTGATCGAGCCATAGCTCATCGCGCCGGTGGCGAACCGCTTGACGATTTCTTCCGCCGGTTCGACTTCGGAAATGTCGATTGCCTGATCGGCGTTCTTCAGTTCCATCAGCCCGCGGATGGTCAGCAGGCGTTCGGCCTGTTCGTTGATGCTGCGGGCAAATTCTTCGTAGTTCGACCAGCTGTTGCCGCGCACCGCGTGTTGCAGGCTGGCGATGTTGGCCGGGGTCCAGGCGTGTTCTTCCCCGCGCAGGCGGAACTGGTAGATCCCGCCCACGTCCAGCATCTTGGAATAGATCGGGTTGTCGCCATAAGCGGCCGCGTGGCGGCGGACGGTTTCTTCCGCCACCTGCGGCAGGCCGACACCTTCGATGGTGGTGGCGGTGCGGGTGAAGTACTTCTCCACGAAGTCCGACGACAGGCCGACCGCGTCGAAGATCTGCGCCCCGCAGTACGACTGGTAGGTCGAAATGCCCATCTTGGACATGACCTTCAGGATGCCCTTGCCGATCGCCTTGATGTAGTTCTTCTTGACGTCGTAGGGCGACAGTTCCGGATGCTTTTCAGCGCGGATCTGCTCCATCGTTTCAAAGGCGAGGTAGGGGTTGATCGCTTCCGCGCCATAGCCTGCCAGCACGCAGAAGTGGTGCACTTCGCGCGCTTCGCCGGTTTCAACCACCAGGCCGGTCTGCATCCGCAGGCCCTGGCGCACCAGGTGATGGTGCACCGCAGCCGTGGCCAGCGCGGCCGGCATCGGGATGCGGTCCGGGCCCTGTGCACGGTCGGACAGGATCAGGATGTTCTTGTCCGCCAGCACCGCTTCGGTCGCGGCCCAGCACATTTCCTTGATCGCCATTTCCAGGCCATCAGCCCCGGTGGCGGCGTCCCAGGTCATGTCGATCGTGGCGGTGCGGAACGCGCCGTCGAGCGAGGTTTCGACCGAGCGGATCTTTTCCAGGTCCTGGTTGGTCAGGATCGGCTGGTCGACTTCCAGGCGCTTGTGCGTGCCGGCACCGTGGCCCAGCAGGTTGGGGCGCGGGCCGATCATCGACAGCAGGCTCATCACCAGTTCTTCGCGGATCGGATCGATCGGCGGGTTGGTGACCTGGGCGAAGTTCTGCTTGAAGTAATCGTACAGCAGGCGCGGACGCTTCGACAGCACGGCAATCGGCGTGTCGGTGCCCATCGAACCGATCGGATCGTCACCCTTCACCGCCATCGGTTCCAGGAACCGGGCGATGTCTTCCTGGGTGTACCCGAAGGCCTGCTGGCGATCGAGCAGGCTGACTTCGCTTTCACGCACGGCTTCGGCGTCGGTCTCGATCGCTTCGAGATCCTTCAGCTTGTACTGTGCGTCGTGCAGCCACTGGGCATAGGGTTCGGCCTGGGCCAGATCGGCCTTCAGTTCCTCGTCTTCGACGATGCGGCCCTGTTCCAGGTCGATCAGCAGCATCCGGCCCGGCTGCAGCCGCCACTTGCGGACGATGTCTTCTTCCTTGAACGGCAGGACGCCGCTTTCGGAAGCCATGCAGACGATGTCGTCCTTGGTGATGGTGAAGCGTGCCGGGCGCAGGCCGTTACGATCCAGCGTGGCGCCGATCTGGCGACCATCGGTAAAGGCCACGGCGGCCGGGCCGTCCCACGGTTCCATCAGCGCGGCATGGTATTCGTAGAATGCGCGGCGGCCCGCATCCATCTTCGGATGGCCGGCCCATGCTTCGGGGATCAGCATGGTCATCGCATGGACCAGGCTGTACCCGCCGAGCAGCAGCAGTTCGAGCGCGTTGTCGAGACAGGCGGTGTCCGACTGGCCGTGCGGGATGATCGGCCACAGCTTGTCGAGGTCAGCCCCCAGCAGCGGGCTTTCCATCGTGCGGCGGCGCGCGTTCATCCAGTTCACGTTGCCGCGAACGGTGTTGATTTCCCCGTTGTGCGCCATGAAGCGGTACGGGTGCGCCAGCTTCCAGCTGGGGAAGGTGTTGGTCGAGAACCGCTGGTGGACCAGGCCCAACGCAGACTGGCAATCCACATCGCGCAGGTCGTCGTAGAAACTGCCGACCTGGTTGGCCAGCAACAGCCCCTTGTACACCACGGTGCGGCTGGAGAAGCTGGGCATGTACAGCTGGGTCAGGCCCGGCATGTCATGCTTTTCAGCCAGGATCGCCAGCGGGTTCTGGGTCTGCTTGCGAATCACGATCAGCTTGCGTTCGAACGCATCCTGATCGGCGCAGTTGCTGCCACGCGCGATGAAGCACTGGCGGATCACCGGCATCGATTCGAGCACGGCCTTGCCCAGGCCGTCCTGCGTGGTCGGCACATCGCGCCAGCCGATCAGCTGCTGGCCTTCCTTGGCAATGAACTTTTCAAACTGGCGGGTGATGAAATCCCGCGCGTCGTCGTCCTGCGGCATGAAGCACATGGCCACGGCGTAATCGCCCGGCTGCGGCAGCTTCAGCCCTTCGCCATCGGCCCAGCGGCGGTACAGCCGGTCGGGAATCTGGATCAGCAGGCCCGCACCGTCACCCAGCAGGGGATCAGCGCCCACCGCGCCGCGGTGATCGAGGTTGGCCAGAATCTCCAGCGCCTGTTTCACGATGGCGTGCGATTTGGTGCCCTTGATGTGGGCAATAAAGCCCACGCCACAGGCGTCATGTTCGTTGCGCGGATCGTAAAGGCCCTGAGGCTCCGGGTACTCGGTCAAGTTACTTTTCCTGTCCGTCCGGGCATCGTCCCCGCTCCGCAGCCGTGTCCGGCGGCAACGAAGCGCGACTCACCCGACATGGGGTTCATTCGAAAATGTCGCGAAATTGCCCCATGACGACAGGAAGGTGTTTTGGCAAGTTTCCGCGTGCGCCCGGCAGTCGGATTCCCCGATGCCGGATCGGGCCGGGTTGCTGGTTTAGCAGGGTTCCAGGGGATGGCCCGGGCCGGGAGCCCGGGCGCGGGCCTCAGGCGGCGCCGCTCATCCGCTGCAATTTGGTCAGGGCAGAGCGCAGGGCTTCGTCCATTTCCGGGGCTGGCTTGCGCGGGGTGGCACCGACGGCCGG
>JBARAF010000413.1:0-18511 GCA_049791695.1 Croceibacterium sp. | reverse complement strand
GCATCCAGCATCCTGCATTACCTGACGCGGTTGAAGGAGTTTGGCGTCACCACCTTCCAGGCGGAAGACGAAATCGCCGCGATCTGCGCCTCCATCGGCGCTTCCTATGCGGGCCAGCTGGGCGTCACCAGTTCGTCTGGCCCCGGCATCGCGTTGAAGACCGAGGCGATGGGCCTGGCGATCATGACCGAGCTGCCCCTAGTCATCGTCAACAGCCAGCGCGGCGGCCCCAGCACCGGCCTGCCGACCAAGACCGAACAGAGCGACCTGTACCAGGCGGTCTATGGCCGTAACGGCGATGCGCCGCTGCCGGTCATTTCCGCCCGCAGCCCGTCCGATGTGTTCGATTGCGCGATCGAGGCCTGCCGCATCGCGGTGCAGTACATGACCCCGGTGATCCTGCTGACCGACGGCTATATCGCCAATGCGGCGGAACCGTGGAAGGTGCCGGACCCGGCTTCTTACGCAAAGTTCCCGGTCACTTTCCTGACTGAAAAGAACGCTGGCGATACGCTGCTGCCGTACAAGCGGGACGAGAATGGCAAGCGCCCGTGGATCAAGCCGGGCACGCCCGGACTGATGCACCGGATCGGCGGGATCGAGAAGGCGCAGGACACTGGCCACATCGATTATTCGCCCGCCAACCATCAGGCGATGACGGACGCCCGCAAGGCGAAGATCGATGGCATTGCCGTGGCGCCGCAGGGTGTGGAACTGGGCGAAACCACTGGCCGCCTGGCCGTGGTTGGCTGGGGATCGACCTTCGGGCCGATCCACCAGGCCGTCCGCCGTGCGCGCAAGAACGGCTTGGCCGTCAGCCACATCCATGTCCGCAACATCTGGCCGCTGCCTGTCAATCTGGGTGAACTGCTGGCGGGGTTCGATCATGTGCTGATGCCGGAAATGAATACCGGCCAGTTCAAGACCGTGCTGCGCGACCAGTTGCTGCTCGATTGCGAAAGCCTGACCAAGACCAGCGGCCAGCCGTTTGCGATCGCGGAAATCGAAGCCGCGATTGCGAAGTATTTTGACGGCGTGCCGCAGAACGAAGGCGGCGAAGTGGCCGTCAACGACACCCAGCTTCCCAGCCCCGAGGCGGTGAACCCATGAACGACATGACCCCCATCCAGACCACCGTGAAGGACTGGGAAACCGACCAGGAAGTACGCTGGTGCCCGGGTTGCGGCGACTATGCGATCCTGAAGGCGGTGCAGCGCACCCTGCCGCAACTGGGTGCCGATCCGGCCAAAACCGTGTTCGTATCCGGCATCGGCTGTTCCAGCCGGTTCCCATATTACATGGAAAGCTACGGCTTCCACACCATCCACGGCCGTGCGCCGGCTTTTGCGACTGGCATCAAGCTGGCCAATCCGGAACTGGACGTGTGGATGGTGACGGGTGACGGTGACGGCCTGTCGATCGGCGGCAACCACCTGATGCATATCCTGCGGCGCAACGTGAACCTGCAGATCATGCTGTTCAACAACGAGATCTACGGCCTGACCAAGGGCCAGTACTCGCCCACCAGCCGCATCGGCACCACCACGCCGACCAGCCCGCAGGGTTCGGTCGATCGCCCGACCAACCCCTGCGCCTTCGCGCTGGGCGTCGGTGCCCGGTTCGTGGCGCGCGGGTTTGACGTGTCCAAGAACCTGCCGGACGTGCTGAAGGCCGCCCATGCCCACCAGGGTGCGGCCTTCATCGAAATCTTCCAGAACTGCGTCGTCTACAACAAGGATGTGTTCAACGATTTCGCCCAGCCGAAGGGTGCCGATGACCGCCAGCTGTGGCTGGAAGCCGGGCAGCCGATGCTGTTCGCCGGCGGCACCAAGGGCATCACGCTCGACGTGGAGAGCCTGTCATTGCAGGTGGTCGATGTGGTGGACGGGGATTGGCAGGCAGCAGGCGTGATCGTCCACAACCTGAAGAACCGCGCGATTGCCCACATGCTCGTGGAAATGCCGTTCGGCCCGTTCCCGATGGCCCTCGGCGTCCTCTACGACGATCCGCGCCCGACCTTCGAAACCGAAGTGCTGGGCCAGGACGCCAAGGTGCGCGTGGGCAAGGACACCAGCCTCGCCAAGCTGCTCGCCAAGGGCCAGACCTGGACCGTGGACGACAAGGGCGGCCACCCGGCCTGATTGCGGGAAGATTGGTTCACACGAAGACACGAAGATGGTGCGGGTTGACGATCTTGAAGCGTTGACCCGCGCTGTGGTGGATTGCGGCTACCACATTCACCGTGATCTTGGCCCTGGACTTCTCGAAAGCACTTACGAGGCATTGCTGGCGGGGGCGCTCCGCCAGGCTGGATATGCAGTTGAACGGCAAGTCGCAGTAACCATGAACTATCGGGGCGTTGTCGTGGACAACGCCTTCAAGATTGATCTGCTGGTCGAAAGATCGCTCATCGTCGAACTGAAATCGATAGATCGGTTGGCGCCCGTACACGGCAAACAGGTGCTGACCTACTTGCGTCTGATGAACCTGCCGCTCGGCCTGCTGATGAATTTCGGCCAGGCCACTTTCAAGGATGGCCTACGGCGGATCGCCAACGATTATTACGGGCGGATTGGCTGAGCGCAGACATCTTCGTGTCTTCGTGTGAACCATCCTGAACCCGGAACATCAGTGGGAGGACGGCTGCTCGATCTGGTGTTCGTCCTGCATCCGGCTGGCCACCAGTCCCATCAGCAGCGCCCATGCGCCGCCTACGCTCCATCCGGCCAGCACGTCGCTGGGCCAGTGGACGCCGAGGTAGACGCGGGAAATGCCGATGGTCAGGGTCAACAGGATGGCTGCGATCATGATGAACAGGCGGGTCGATCGTTCCTCGTAGTTGCGGGAAACGATGGCGCCCAAAGTCAGGAACACGATCGCGCTGTTCATCGCGTGGCCGCTAGGGAAGCTGAGTGAATTGACCTCCACCAGATGCCGGACGACGTCGGGCCGGGGGCGGGCGAACAGGCCTTTCAGCATGGTCCCCGCTATTGCGCCGCTGCTCGTGGCGAACACCAGCATGGCCGCCATCCGCAACCGTTTGCGCAACACCAGCATGGCCGAAGCAAGGACCACGGCCAGGGTCAGCACGGTAACACCGCCCAGCGCCGTCAGGTCGGTCATCGCATTGTTGAACCAGTGCGGGCCGATGGGCACGGCATAGTCGGGCGGCTGGCGCAGGGCGGTGATGATAAAGTGGTCGAAATCGAGCGCCTCACCTTCCAGAATGTCCTCTGCCAAGGTGCCAAACCCTGCCAGCAGGCCGATGGCCGCAAGAAACACCAGCAAGACGCGCAGATCGAAATGGAGGTTGCGGTGTCGCGCGGGGCTGTTCATCGTTGGTCTTATCCTGCTGTCTGGCGGCACAACGCGCGGCGATGCGATTGGTTTAGGGGTGGACGCAATAAATGGATAATCTCACCCACAGCCTGATCGGCGCAGTGATCGGTCAGGCGGGGCTGAAGCGCAAGACCGGGCTGGCCATGCCCGCGCTGGTGATCGGTGCGAACATTCCCGACATCGATGCCACTTGCGTGATCTATGGCACCCAAAGCCTCGCCATGCGCCGCGGGCTGACCCACGGGCCGATTGCATGGGTGCTGCTGCCGCTGGTGCTGGCGGGCCTGCTGTATGGCTGGGACCGCTGGCAGGCCGGGCGGGGCAAGCGGCCGCCAGGGCGGCGCCCGGTGCGCTTCGGCTGGCTGTACCTGCTCAGCCTGATCGCGTGCCTGACACATCCGGCGATGGATTGGATGAACAATTACGGCGTGCGCCTGCTCGAACCGTTTTCACACCGGTGGTTTTACGGCGATGTACTGTTTATCATCGACGTCTGGCTGTGGCTGGGGCTGGGCTTCGCCACCTGGCTGTCGCTGCGGCGGGAGAAGCAGGCAGGCGGCAACTGGCAAGGCCCGGCGCGGATCGCGCTGGTGGCGGGCTTGGTTTATATCGGTGCCAATGCCGGGTTGACCACGCTGGCCGAAAGGCAGGCACTGACGCGCGAGCCCTATCCGCACATCGCCATCGCCAACGAAGTGCCGGTGCTGTTCTGGCGGCGGGAGCTGGTGACAGGCAATGGCGATGGAATCTGGCAGATTGGCGGCGAGCGCCGCGGCGATGTGCCGCTGGCTGCCTGCGACCTGGCTGGAGCAAGCCGCGACAATCCGGATGTCAGGGCATTTCTGTTCTGGTCCCGCGCGCCGTTCGTGGCTCGCAGTGCCGATGGCTGGGTGCTGGGCGATGCGCGGTACGCCGGGCTGGCATCGCGCAATTTCAACGTCGCCTTGCCGCGCGAGACCTGCCGCGGATGACACAGCCGAGCATCGTCTGGCTGCGCCGGGACCTGCGCCTGGCCGACCAGCCCGCGCTTCACGCAGCTGCCCGGCAAGGGCCGGTGGTCTGTGTTTATGTGCTGGACGACGAAACCGCGAAACATCGCGCCATGGGCGGGGCCAGCCGCTGGTGGCTGCACCACAGCCTTGCCGATCTGGCGCAGAGGCTGGAGCAGATCGGCAGCCGCCTGATCTTGCGCCGCGGCCAGTGCGAGGAACAGCTGGCGCAGGTGGCGCAGGAGATCGGTGCCAAAACGGTTCATGCGATTCGCCATTACGAACCATGGTGGCGCAATGCGGAACGGGCGGTCGGCAAGGTGCTCGACCTGGTCTGTCACGATGGCAATTTCCTGCTGCCACCCGGCACGGTGCTGACGGGGGCAGGGCAGCCGTACAAGATCTACACCCCCTTCAGTCGCGCCTTGCTGGAGCACTACCAGCCGGGCGATCCCTTGCCCGTTCCAATCCTGACTGCGCCCCCTGCATGGCCCGCCAGCGACCGGCTGGCCGACTGGAACCTGCTGCCCGCCGCGCCGGACTGGGCCGCGGGCATCGCCGCTGCGTGGGACGTGGGCGAACAGGCGGCGCAGGATCGGCTCGACTGGTGGGTGGGCGAGGTGTCGGCCTATGCCACCGGGCGCAACCTGCCATCGCAGGACCTGACCAGCCGCTTGTCACCCCATCTCCATTTCGGGGAGATCAGCCCGTTGCAGGTTTGGCGCGCGCTGGACCAGTGCCGGGGCGAGGGGGCGGACATATTCCGCAAGGAGCTGATCTGGCGCGACTATGCGCAGAACGTGATCTGCCAGTTCCCCGATTACGGCCAGGCGAGTTACCGGGCAGAGTTCGCTCAGCTCGCCTGGCGCGATCCCCCTACCGATGAACAGGCGCGGGCCGACCTTGCGGCATGGCAACAGGGCCGCACCGGATACCCGATTGTTGACGCCGGGATGCGCCAGTTGTGGCACACCGGGTGGATGCACAACCGGGTGCGGATGATCGCCGCCAGTTTCCTGGTGAAGCACCTGCTGATCGACTGGCGCAATGGCGAACGCTGGTTCTGGGACACGCTGGTGGATGCCGACTACGCCGCCAACGCGGTCAACTGGCAGTGGACCGCCGGCAGCGGGGTGGATGCCAACATGTTCGTGCGGATCATGGCCCCGCTGACCCAAAGCCGGAAGTTCGATGCCGGGGCCTATATCCGCGAATGGGTGCCGGAGCTGGCAGCCTTGCCCGATGTAGAAATCCACGATCCCGCGCCGCTGCGGCGGCACGGTTATCCGCCGATGATCGTTGGCCACCGCGAAGGTCGCGAACGGGCGCTGGCTGCCTATCGCGAGGCAAAAGGTTGAGTATTAGGGCCTGACTTGCCCTGATCCGTGCACAGGATCATACTGATCCACATGGTTGGGGATGGCAGTCAGAGGGGTGGCGTACTCCTGAACGGGGGGCGGCGGTTCGGCTTTGGGCCCGGAGTGCTGGCGCGCCTGTTCGCGCCGGGTTTCCATAAGGTACTGGACCGGATCGACCTGGGGCTGGAAACGGGTTCCATCGATGCCCGCCTGCCCGATGGCACGCGCCGCCAGCTGGGCGGCCGGGCCCCCGGTTTCGCTGCACAAGTCACCATCCGGGATTGGCGCGCCCTGCTGCGACTGGCCACCGGCGGTTCGGTCGGCTGGTATCAGGCGTGGGAAGCGGGCGAATGGACCAGCCCCGATCCGGTGCCGCTGTTTGCCCTGTTCATGGCCAATGGCGAAACACTGGGCGATACCGGCCGCGCCAAGGGCCCGTGGCGGCTGGCCGTGCGGGCAATGCACTGGCTGAACCGCAATACCAGGGCGCAGGCGGAAAAGAACATCCACGCGCATTACGATCTGGGCAACGATTTCTACCGCGCCTGGCTCGATCCGACGATGAGTTATTCCAGCGTCTACCACGCCGGGGCTGACGGGCTCGAAGCCGGGCAGCGGCTCAAGTGGCAGCGCCTGTCGGAACGGCTCGGCCAACCGCAGAGCCTGCTGGAAATCGGCTGTGGCTGGGGCGCACTGGCCGGACATTTCGCGGACCACGGCGCGCAGGTTACGGCGATCAGCCTGTCGGATGAACAGCTGCAATGGGCCCGCGCACAGCACCCCAACGTCGATTTCCGCAAGCAGGACTATCGCGACACCACCGGCCAGTTCGATGCGATTGTCAGCGTGGAAATGGTCGAGGCACTGGGGCGTGAATACTGGCCCACATTCATGGATTGCCTGGCCCGCAACCTGAAGCCCGGCGGCCGGGCGGCGATCCAGTATATCGCGATGAAGGACAGCCTGTTCGAAGGCTATGCCCGCAATGCCGATTTCATCCAGGCCTATGTGTTTCCCGGCGGGCTGCTGATCGGCGCCCGCGAATTCCGCGCCCTGGCAGAAGCGCGTGGCCTGGCCTGGCAGGATCAGGAAGACTTCGGCCTCGACTATGCTGAAACGCTGAAACAGTGGCGCGAACGGTTTGACCGGGCAGAGGCAGAAGGCCGCCTGCCCGCAGGGTTCGATCGCCGGTTCTGTGACCTGTGGCGGTTTTACCTGATGTATTGCGAAGGCGGTTTTCGCGGCGGCGGGATCGTGGTCAGCCAGGTCACCCTGGTTAAAGGCTGAACCTCAGCGCAGATGGATCGATCCGTCACCGCGCCAGCGGGCCAGGATCGTGTCATGCACGATCGGGCTGAGCAGGTTCAGGAAGGCGCAGCCGCCCAGGTTGTTTTCCCACCACACCACCTGGGCCTGCAGCGATTCGAGACCCGGCAGGGTCAGCCAGCAAACCGAACCGGGGTGCATCCGGTTGATCGCCGTGGCGGAAAAGCCGGACAGCGACAGGTCATGCACCACGGTCTGGAACCCGCGCGCGCCGGAAATGCGCAGTTGCGCCGGAATAGCCAGCTTCGTGCGCGGGGCGCAGCGATCTTCCTGCGCGGCAATGTCGTAGCGGTCGGCGCATTTCAGGTTGGACATGACTCATTCTCCCTGCCCGGCGGCTGGAACCGAACTTCATTGGAGAGTATGTGCATAAATGCTTTCGCGGTGCTTTCTGGGAACAGTGAGTGCCACGTTAATCATGCCAAGCCATTCGCAATCGGAACGTGTAAATGTTTGCCAGAACGTCACAATACGGTTATCTCGCCGGCATGGTAGCCGAGACGATTAACCAGCTGCTTGCCCTTCCGCGCTCGGTCAAGCGGTTCGTCGCTTTAGCGGTAGATATTTCCCTGATCATTTTTACAGTGGCACTTAGCTACTGGATCCGGCTGGACGAGTGGATACGGCCGGTCGGGAATGAATGGCTTCCTTATCTTCTGGCGGTCGGTCTCTCCGTACCGTTGTTCGTTCGGCTGGGTTTCTATCGTGCCATCTTCAGGCACACTGGCTTTGCCATGCTGGTCACCATCACCTATGGTTGCGTAGTCTACGCACTCCTGTTCGGCACAATCATTACCTTTGTGGGGATCCATGGAGTACCGCGCACTCTGGGTGTGCTGCAGCCGATGTTGATGCTTCTTGCCGTGATCGCGTCCCGCGTGGCAATCCGCGGTCTGATCGATTGGCGCACCAACGGAGGTCGCAGTGTTGGCAACCGCAAGCCGGTCATCGTCTATGGGGCCGGTGAAGCGGGGCGGCAGTTGGCGAATGCAGCACGGGCCAGCGACGGGCTGTTTGTTGTCGCCTTCGTTGATGACGACAAGACGCTGCAAGGCGGAGTTATTAACGGGATTAGCGTCCATTCACCGGATGACCTTGAGGCACTCGTGGGCGCGCACGGGATACAGGAGATCTTACTCGCTGTGGCCGGCTGGACCCGCTACGAGCGGCAACAGGTGACGACGCGCATTCTGGCCCAGGTGGCCGGTCGGCACGTGATGATCCGCACTTTGCCGAGCCTGATGGAACTGGCTCACGGTGAAGTGACGGTCAATGATCTGCGGGAGGTCGAGATAGGCGATTTGCTGGGCCGCGATGCGGTACCCCCAAACGAACTGCTTCTAGCGCGCAAGATCCGTGGCCGAACTGTGATGGTGACCGGTGCGGGCGGTTCGATTGGTAGCGAACTGTGCTTGCAGATTTTGGCTCAACGTCCGGCACGTCTGGTATTGGTGGATGTTAGCGAATTCAACCTTTACCGGATCGAATGCGAACTGCGTGAGGCAATGGAAAGGCTGGATGTTTCAGAAGTAGTACTGGAGCCGGTTCTCGTCTCGGTCCAGAACGCCGCTCAGGTCGCTGGCCTTGTGGGCAGGGTGCGCCCCGAAATTATTTATCATGCCGCCGCGTACAAACACGTACCGATGGTTGAATCCAATGTGGCAGAAGCTGTCGCCAATAACGTGTTCGGTACGCTCAATGTGGCGCAAGCCGCCTTAGATCATGAAGTGAGCGACATGGTCTTGATCAGTACGGACAAGGCGGTCAGGCCGACTAACGTAATGGGGGCGACGAAGCGTCTGGCTGAACAGATTTTGCAGGCATTGGCTTGCCGGACTGGCCGCAAGACCTGTTTTGCCATGGTCCGTTTCGGCAACGTGCTGGGGTCAAGTGGGTCTGTGGTTCCGCTGTTTCGCCAGCAGATCAAGGCTGGCGGCCCGGTCACGCTAACCCATATGGACATCACCCGTTATTTCATGACCATTCCGGAAGCGGCGCAACTGGTGATCCAGGCCGGTGCGATGGCCAAGGGAGGCGAAGTCTTCTTGCTCGACATGGGAGATCCCGTACGGATCGCCGATCTCGCTCGCCTGATGATTGAGCTGTCCGGCCTCACCGTCCGTACCGTGGACAATCCGGAAGGCGACATTGAGATCCGTGAAGTAGGCATGCGTCCTGGCGAAAAGCTGTATGAGGAGTTGCTGATCGGCGATAACGCACGTCCGACGAAACACAGCCGCATCTTGCAGGCGACTGAACCCTTCCTGCAGTGGCCGGAATTGCAGCACGAACTGTATAAGTTGGGCCAGGCTACGGCTGGCAACGATGAGGTTGAGTTAATCAAGCGCCTCGTGGAATTGGTGCCGGGTTATCAGCCGGATCATCGCCACCGCACGGCAATCAAGGCAACTGCTGTTTAACCGGCAATCGGCGAGCAGTTCGCCCGACAGATGATTCTGGTCGCTGCCAGCAAAATGCAAACGGCAGAATATTCACCCATGCACCAGCCGATTGCCAGAGCAAAGACCGCCGATTGTTCGAACCAGAAAGCCGAAACCCAATAGCCTGCCGTGATCGTTACGACACGCGCGATGCAACTGAGGCTGACCAAGTCATTGCGCCCCAGGCCTTGAAGTGCTGGTGTCAAAATCCGACCGCAAATGACTGCAAAGACCGAAAGAAGCAGAATCTCAGTTGGATAGGCAGCGGGCAGAAACATAGTGCCGAGTAGCTGTTCGATCAACATCGGCAACAAAGGTATGCAAAACAAGGCCGCTGCTTGACCGCAAACACCGAACCCGGCCGCGAAAAAGGCGGCTCGTGCAAGCCCTCCAGGTTCCAAAGCCTTGCTCCACCGGTTCAGCAGAACCGGCGCGACCAAGGCTACCAGAAAATTGGGAAGGGTGATGATCAGGCTTGCGACATTGAACAATCCGGTACTGGTCAGATCGGGATCGGTTCTTGCCAGCAAGGCGTTGCTGGCGAATGGCTGCAAGCCGTACAGAACGGCCTGAAGCAAAACATGGCCAGCCTGGGCCCGCAGAAGTGTCCATTCAATGTGCTCCCCATTCGTGCGTATTTGAGCAGATTTTTGATACCTACGCAGAACGGATATAGTCAAAGCAGCCGTAGAGATTGCTGCAAAAAAGTATGCAAACTCAAATGTAAGTTCAGTTCTATTCATTAGTATTAACGATAATAGAAAAATTATTACCCAATGAAAAATAGAAATGAATGAAAATATCGGACCATCTGTATGTACGAGAAGTAATGCGCGCATGAATGCGGTCAACGTAAATATGGCGCTCGCCAGCCCGATCAACGCGGCTTGGGTTGCAAGTCGAGATCCCGATCCGACGTCGCCGAGCCAGTGCAGGACTGCGGCATTCACGAACGGCAGCCCTAGGATGAGAACCAGGCTATACCGGACCAACAGCCGCTCAATGGCCAGGTGGCCGCGCCCTGTGCGGTTCAACATGATCACAATTGCTGGTGGAAGGCCCAATGAAAATACGGCCACCTGCAAGTCGTTGAAACTTTTGACCAAAGCAAAGCTGCCTTGGGTAGATGGGCCGCCATAGCGCGATATAATCAGGGTCAAAAGCAGCATCAGGATCGTGCCCAGAGACTGGATCACGGTCGTCTGGAACAGTAATCGGCGCATGATTAAGTCGTTACCCTGTTCCGGATGATGCGGGTGGGTGCGCCAGCGGCCACGACATTTTGAGGAACATCCCGCAGGACGACAGAATTAGCCCCGATAACGGCACCTTCTGCGATCGTTGCGCCAGCTAAGATTGCGCACCCTCGACCGACCCACACATTTGATGCGATGCCGACGGCCTTCGGCACCATGGCCTGACAAACGATCGGTAACGTGATGTCCGAAATGTCATGATTGGCATCCCGGATTGAGCAAAATTCACCGATCAAGACATCATCGCCGATGGTCACTTCCAGGCAGCAGCTGATAAAGATGGCCTCGGTCAAGGTCGCATTGTCGCCGATCGTTAGTCGTGCACCCCGGACGCAATCGATCGTGACATTCCGCCCTACATAGACGTTATCCCCGAGCGACAGCCCGGGATGAAAGCCCTGACGAATGCGCAATCCGCGTTCCACCCGCAGGCCGCCACCGCACTGCCCTCCTGCGAGAATGATCATCCCTCGCACTATCATCCCCCTGGCACAGTATGCCAAGCGCGGGATGTAGCTCAGCAGGCGGAACATAGACTTAGTCTCCCTTACCCGGTGGCGCGGATGCCAAGAGATCCGTCGGCATCATTGGGTTTTTGCCCGTAACCATAGCCGTAACCGTAGCCGTAGCCGTAGCCGCTGCTGTTCTGCTGAACCTTGGTCAAGATCACGCCAATGATTCTGCCATTAACTGCCTGCAGGCGACCGATTGCAGCCCGGATGCCGCGAACAGACACGCCTTCTGTTTCGCAAACAAAAACACAGCCATCGACCGCACGAGAAAGCAATGGTGCGTCCGCCAGGCCCAGGACCGGCGGTGAATCGACAATTACATGATCAAAATGTCCGAGCAGGCGCTCGATCAATTGCACGAATCGATCCGAGCTCAAAAGTTCAGCGGCGCTTGGCGGGGTGGGACCTGCTGGCAAGATCGCCATGGCGTTAGCCGTTGCGGGAATAACCAGCTTGGTCCAGTCATCTTCTCCGGCCAAAAGGTTGCTCAAGCCGGCACCATTCTCGACGCACGCAAATTCATTAATCGAAGGCGAGCGCATGTCGGCATCGATGAGCAGTACAGCCTTACCCGTACGCGCCAGGACCGTTGCAAGTGCGAAGCTCGTTGTACTCTTCCCTTCAGCAGGGCGCGAGCTGGTCACCATGATGGATCGTGGCACGCCTTGCGGCGAGGAAAAAGCGAGACTCGATCTGATGCTGAGGTAGGCCTCGGATAGATCGGTCTTTGCATCGCCCAGAGCTTCTATGACATTCTCGTCCTTTTTTGCAGGCACGGTTCCCAAAAGCGGCAAGTGCAACAACCTGCTTACCTGGCTGGGATCCCTCAGGCTTTCGTCCACGTGATCGAGCGCGAATACCGCTCCGGCCGACAGAATGAGTCCCGCCAGAAGCGATATAGCGAGGTTCATGGGCAAACTTGGCTTCGACGGTCGATCAGGCAACTTTGCCAGATCAATGACGGCAATGTTGTTGGCGCCGACGCCAGCTACGCCGATTTCCTTGTAGCGCTGCAGTAAGGCATCATAGAGTTGACGGTTCGTGTCGGCTTCACGCTGGTAGATGTTGTATTGAATTGTGTCGCGACGTTGGCGCGTCAGCCGGTCCTTCAGTTCGCTTACGCGACTTGATAGCCGGCTCTCTCTTTCCGCCGCGGCCACGAACTCCGCCGATCTGACGCCGCTTGCGCGGCTTGCTTCGCGTCCGACCAGGCGGGTTTCCTCGCTAGTGATGCTGCGGTCGAGCGCATTGAGCTGCTCTCTGAGAGCCTTCGCCGCTGGATACTCTGGCTCGAACTGGACGAGCAGGCGGGCGTAATCAGCGGCCACCTCTGCGCGCTTCTGACGAAGTTGAACAGTCGCTGAGTTGACCAGCAGTGGATCCTGTCCAGTCATGCGATCGGCGCCGGCTCGCAGCCGGGCCTGAGTAGCAATGCGATCAGCGGTAGCTTGGAGCAGCTCGTGGTTCAACTGCGCCAGTTCGCGGGCAGCAAGTGTGCTCTCACCGGCCCCGGCTTGGCCGCTGTCGGATTGCCCCAACGTAACGATATCCTTGTTGGTGGCGTAATTCACGAGGTCGCGTTCAGAGGTTTCCAAACGTGAACGCAGATTTTCCAGACGCCCTTCAAGGAAAGTCCTGGCATCTGCGGTGGATGCGAAACGACGATCGATATTCAACGCAACGTATTGCTGGGTCCATTCGTTGGCAATTTGCGTAGACAACTGCGGCGAACCGCTGGTGTACCGGATATCAACCAAGGCCGATCCGCGGATAGGTGAAATTTCGACATGGTCGAGAAGTAACTCGACAGCCTTGTCCTCCCGCTGCTGACGTTCCT
Source organism: Croceibacterium sp. (assembly GCA_049791695.1). Lineage (GTDB taxonomy): Bacteria > Pseudomonadota > Alphaproteobacteria > Sphingomonadales > Sphingomonadaceae > Croceibacterium_C. The sequence continues at coordinate 5,453 of JBARAF010000413.1, read as the reverse complement.
GACGCGACATCCGGCTACCAGCGTCGCTGCCAAAGAACCCGCCATCCGGATCCACATTATGGGCGTCGAAAAGCCTGTCGTCCTGAACCAACCTCAGCTTGCGAGCGACCCTTTCTGCCAGCGAACGCGCGCCCAGTAAGTTGTACTGCGTTTGATAGAATTCCAGGTTCTGGCCAGCAGAAGCCGATTCAACGCCCTCTACCTTAGTGAAGTTCTTCTCCTCGCGGCTGATCTCAATCCGGGCCGTGGCGGTGTATTGCGGAGTGGTGAGCAGGGTGACGATGATTCCGAGGACCATACAGCCGACAATGATCCCGACAATCACCCAACGCCACCGCAACACCGCCTGCCAATACTGCAGAAGTACTGGTAGCGTGGCGGATTGATCTTCTTGCTTGTTAAGGATTAGGTTGTCACTCATGCGTATCTCGTCCAAACTTTCTTGCTGGCCCCGCGCAACGGAGTTCGATCGAATTGCCGTGCGTCTGGTGGCAGCATGTTATGTGCAGAGCGTATCGCGCTCGGTGCATTAACGGAACCAAATCATCCGAGACTGCCGTCGAAAAACGGCAGATTTGGCGAGCAGTCCTCCGACCACCATCAATTGTTGTTGGTCGCTTGCAAAAGCAAAATCAGGGGGCTCAACGTGGCAGCTCCGCTCGCTGCGAACTGGAACCAGCGGCGAGAGGCAGATTCCCCAACGACGATCACGTCATTCGCATAAATCTCTGGATCGGAATATGCGCCCTGGCGAATGGCTCCCAGATCGTAAAGAGCCACATATTTCTGACCGCCTACGCTTCGGAAAACCACTACTCTATTCCGACTCGCCATGTCAGTCAGACCCTTTGCCGTCGCAACCGCACGGATAAGCGTCATACGGCCAACCACTGGGTAAAGGCCGGGTTCGCGCACTTCTCCGTCCACCGTCACGACCTGACTGACGGTTTCCATAAGGTTCACGGTGACCTGGGGGTCACGGACGTGTGCTTGCTGCAAGCGATTTTCGAGAAGCACTTCCAACTGAGCTGGGCTCAACCCGCCAGCCTGCACCACGCCCGCCAGAGGGAAAGAGATATTGCCGTTGCTGTCGGTTTGGACTTCCCGCTTGTCGAGGCCCTCGATGCCGAAAACATCGATAATCAATTTGTCCAGAGCCCCGATCAGATAGGGGCGACCTCCTCCAGCGGTATCAGCATTTTCAGGCGCCGGCAGCTCACTGCTTTGCAGCAACTGAATCGAAGGGTCCGTTCCATAAGTCTCTGCCACATTGGTAGCACAAGCCGACAAAAGCAACGCCGACGTCAAGATTCCTAGTCGTTTCAAGGCGTAAATCCCTCAGTCCTTCCATGCGCGGTCGCGGATGCTCTAGACATAGCCATCCCGCTTGCCCAGTATTTTTCGCTGAAGCGTTCGAGACTGGCTTCGTAGTGCCCACTTTGCTTGTCGGCTAGACTGAGGGGCAGATTTCCATAGCCAGCGCATTGTGCACACAGATCGAGCGGATTGATCAATTTGCAGGTGGGGACAGCCGTGCGGTAAATTCGATTACACGTCATCAGAACTGCCGACTATCCACGCAGGGGCACGGCAATCATAAGGGGGCGCGATGCGCGTCAACATACGCCGACCGCACGCATTCGACGGCGATGCAAAAACTTCGTCTGCCGATTACAAAGATGTAAGATCCGGATCGCTTCGCCGGCAAGATGGTTGATCCTTGTCAGTGTGGGCTTTGCCCAGTATCGGGTCGCCTCCTCCACTACGCGTCGGGAGTTTTAATGCGCATCTGGTTGGTTCAGACGGGCGAAGAAATGCCGAGCGACGGAGAGGACATTCGGCTTTTGCGAACCTGTTTGCTCGCGAGGGAGCTTGCGGGGCGCGGGCACGATGTCGTGTATTGCAATTCTACGTTCAGCCATCAGAAGAAGGTGCAGAGATTCGCTTCCACAACCGAGTTGGCGCAGCCAGACGGCTATCGCGGGGTGTTTCTTTACGGCCAGCCGTACTCGTCCAATATCGGCTTGCGCAGGATTTTTAGCCACCGCGACAATGCGAAGGCTTTCCTGTCGTGGGCAAGGAAGGAGCCGCTGCCCGACGTCATCCATTGTGGTTTGCCGCCGATTGAGCTCGCGGAAGCGGCTTCGACTTTCGCCAAACATGCCGACTTGGCTTCAACCGTTGATTGCCGGGATATTTGGCCGGAAATTATCGCCGATCGGCTTTCTGGGCCCGCGCGGTTTTTTGCATCGCCCGTGCTTGGTGCATGGGACCGAGCGAAACGTCGCGCTTTGTCAGCGGCGACTGCTGTCACAGGTGTGTCTGATGGCTTTGTCGATTGGGGTGTCCAGTCGGCTGGACGCCAGCGCCAGGAGATTGACCGGACATTTCATTTGGCAACGCCGCCTGAGCCGGTTCCTGCCGATCGGTTGGAAGAAGGCCGTCAGTACTGGAACGGTGTTCTCGGCGCGCCGATGGATGGGGAATTAGTGATTGCCTACGCGGGTACGTTCTCGCGGCGCTTCGACTTGGGGGCTGTGCTGGACGGAGCGGACCAACTTAATCCTGAGGAACGGCGCAGGATTCGGATCGTTTTGTGCGGCAGTGGCGACATGATGGCTGAAATTCAGCTTCGCGCTGCAGCAAACGAGGCGGTGGTGCATGGTGGTTGGCGTTCTAGGGCAGAATTGCTAGCATTGATGGAGCGGGCATCAGTCGGCTTGCTGCCCTATCCGAATTCGAGAGATTTCCTGATTACTTATCCTAACAAGGTCGGAGAATATCTCACTTCGGGCTTGCCGATCCTGACAGGAACGCGGGGCGCCATTGAGCATCTTTTAGCTCCGCTGGATCTGCGCATCGGTTATGAAGCTGGTGATCCGGAGGACATTGCCAGGACCTTGCGATCTCTCCTCGTCCGACGAGACCTTCCACAATTGCGGGCGGCTGCGCGCGAGCTGGCCAAGGATCAGTTCGATCCGGCCAGCATCTACCCTCGCTTTGCGGATTGGATTGAAGATGTTGCAAGACGGGGGCGGGCCTAATGACATCGCACTTTGTCGAGGTGACCGAACTCGAAGGTCAGCGCATATCGCGTGAGCAGCTCGAGCGGATGTGTCATCGGTACCGCTGGGCGGCAGAAATCTGTGCCGGGACTGATGTGCTGGAAGTCGGCTGCGGGGCGGGGCAGGGCCTCGCTGTTCTGCAACAGAGTGCGCGTTCGGTAACGGCCGGGGATTATTCGCCAGAGGTATTGGCTACTGCATTGGCGCATTTTCCCGCAGTGCGCCTGTCGGTATTCAGCGCCGAGGCGCTTCCGTTCGCGGATCAATCGTTCGACCGTGTCCTCTTGTTTGAGGCGCTTTATTATGTCGACAGTGCGGCATTCTTCGCCGAGGCACGCCGGGTCCTTCGGCCAGGCGGCGCATTGCTGATTGTTACAGCCAACAAGGATTTGTACGATTTTACCCCGAGCCCGTTTGCGCGCCGCTATCTCGGTACGGCGGAACTGGCCAAAGAACTCGCTCAGGCAAGCTTCACCGTCACCCAGTATGGCTATCTTGATACATCGCGTGTCGGGCTGCGCCAGCGCATTCTGCGGCCGGTCAAGGCTCTGGCCAGCAAGTTCGGTTTGATGCCCAGGACGATGCGCGGCAAGGAGTTCTTCAAAAAGTTGTTCTTTGGATCGATGACCGAAATGCCGGCGGATCTGGCAAGCGTTCCGTTCGACTATGCTCCTCCAACGCCGATCGGGGACGAACCCGATCAGTGCCACAAGGTCCTGTACTGCCGGGCCGACTGGCCCCAGAAAGGTTGATTTGACGATGGCGACCAAGGTGCCCTTTTTTGACTGGGCGGGATATTACCGCGAACGGGCAGGTGAATTCGCCCGCATCATGGATGAGACAGCAGGGCGTGGCGGGTTCATCCTGCAGCGCGATGTCGATGAATTCGAGGCAGATCTTGCCGCATTCATCGGCGTCAAGCACGTCGTCGGGGTGTCGGACGGTACAAACGCAATCCTGCTAGGGCTGCGCGCCTCGGGCCTTCCGGCTGGGGGTGAAGTGATTATTCCGTCGCACTCGTTTATCGCCGCGGCGCAATCGGTACATTTTGCCGGGCTGGTCAACGTCCCGGTCGAGCTTGCCGAGCATGACTGGCTGATGGACCCGGCATCCATCGAGGCTGCTATCACTGAAAAGACCGTGGCCATCATGCCAGTCCATGTGAATGGGCGTGCCTGCCAGATGGACGCGATAATGGACATCGCAACCCGCCATGGCCTGCAGGTTTTCGAGGATTCGGCACAGGCAGCCGGGGCCAAGGTGAATGGCCGGCCAGCGGGGGCGATCGGACGCTGGGGTACCTACAGCTTTTATCCCTCCAAGACCCTGGGCTGCTTCGGCGATGCGGGGGCTCTGGTCACGAACGACGATGAAATCGCCGAGAAGGTTCGGCGGATGCGCAACCATGGTGCCAATCGCGAAAAGACAATCGAGCTGTCAATCGATGTCTGGGGAACCAATTCGCGTCTCGACAACGTCCAAGCGGCAGTGCTCAAATACAAGCTGACTTATTATGCGGAGGCGATTGCTCGCCGCCGTGCGATCGCGCAGCAGTATCACGAGGCTTTTGCCGGGATCGACGACCTGCGCCTGCCGCCGCCGCCAGAAAACGGTCCCTATTTTGATATCTACCAGAATTACGAGATGTGCACGTCCCAACGCGATGCATTGCGCAAACATCTGTCGGAAAGTGGGATCGGAACCATCATTCAGTGGGGCGGATTTGGCATCCACCAGTTGCGCGGCCTCGGTTTCACAGCGGACCTGCCAAAGACGGATCGCTTCTTCCGGGAATCGCTGCTTCTACCCATGAACCACATCCTGACCGAGGAACAAGTACAACACGTGATCGCCAGCGTGCGCAATTTCTTCGGGGGCGGAGCATGACCAGCGTTACCGCGGATCGCCTGGGCGCGCTGGCAGATCCTGCGAACTTCACTGGACCGCTGGCGCTGGACAACCAGCCGACTGACCTGCTGTTGGCTCAGGTGCGTGACATACTGCTGATCCGGTATGCCGAAGAAGCAGTGGCCGCCTTGGCCCGTAATGGCGAGGCAAGGTGCCCCTGTCATCTCGGTATCGGGCAGGAGGCTGTCGCTGTCGGGGTCTCGGCCGCGTTGACGGCAGACGATAGGGTCTATGGCGGGCATCGCAGCCATGCTCACTACCTGGCGCTTGGTGGCAATCTTGATGCAATGTTCGCGGAAATCCTTGGCAAGGTCACCGGTGCATCGCGTGGGATGGGCGGCTCGATGCATCTGTTTGCGCCTGAAGTTGGTTTTCATGGCTCGGTACCAATTGTCGGGGCCACCATCCCGATTGCCGCCGGGGCGGCACTGGCCTGCAAGATGGATGGCGAAGGAGCCATTGCGGTGGCCTATTTCGGTG
>JBARAF010000412.1:0-7534 GCA_049791695.1 Croceibacterium sp. | reverse complement strand
CCAGTGCGCGCACCAGTGCGCGCACCGCTTCCACCCCGCGCCGATGGCCCATCACCCGGGGCAAATGGCGCTGTTTGGCCCAGCGGCCGTTGCCATCCATGATGATCGCCACGTGACGCGCACCATGGCCGTGGGCCGCATCCCCCTGCGCCGAGGACGAGGTCGAGGGGCTGGTGCCCTGTGTCTCGACTTCGCTCGACACGAACGGAGGCAGGGAATCGCTCACTGGGTGAGGATTTCCTTTTCCTTCGCGGCAGCAGTCGCGTCGGTATCGGCCACGTACTTGTCGGTCAGCTTCTGGACTTCCTCTTCCTTCCGCTTGCGCTCGTCTTCCGAGATTTCCCGCTTCTTCTCGTCTTCCTTCAGCGCTTCCATCGCGTCGCGACGAACGTTGCGGATGGCGATCTTGGCGTTCTCGGCATATTTGCCGGCCAGCTTGGCCAGTTCCTTGCGCCGTTCTTCGGTCAGGTCAGGCAGCGGCAGGCGCAGCGTCTGGCCATCGATGATCGGGTTCAGGCCCAGATTGGCGTGGGAAATACCCTTTTCCACCGGGATCACATTGGCGCGGTCCCACACCTGCACGCTCAGCATCCGGGGTTCCGGCGCGCTGACCGTGGCCACCTGGCTCAACGGCATCATGCTGCCATAGACTTCGACCATCACCGGATCGAGCAGCGCGGTGTTGGCGCGCCCGGTACGCAGGCCAGAAAGATCGCCCTTCAGGCTTTCCACTGCGCCGGTCATGCGGCGTTCGACGTCGGCCTTGTCATACTTTGCCATGATTACGCTTCCTCTTGCACGATGGTCTGCACGCCCTGCCCGGCCAGCACCCGCGCCAGATTGCCCTTCTCACGGATCGAAAAGACCATGATCGGGATCTTGTTATCGCGGCACAGCGCCACGGCAGAAGCATCCATCACCTTCAGGTTGAGTGCCAGCACAGTGTCGTAATCCACTGTTTCATAACGCTTGGCATCGGGATTCTTCTTGGGGTCGGAATCGTAGACCCCGTCCACGCTGGTGCCCTTCAACAGCACGTCGCACTGCATTTCGGCAGCGCGCAGGGCGGCACCGGAATCAGTGGTGAAATAAGGGCTGCCAACTCCGGCAGCGAAAATCACCACCCGGCCCTTGGCCAGGTGGCGTTCGGCCCGGCGGCGGATCACCGGTTCGCAAACCTGGTCCATCTGCACCGCGCTCTGCACCCGGGTATCGACCCCTAGCTGTTCCAGCGCGTTCTGCATCGCCAGCGCGTTCATCACGGTCGCCAGCATGCCCATGTAATCGGCCTGGGCGCGGTCCATCCCGGCCGCAGCCCCCGCCATGCCGCGGAAGATGTTGCCTCCGCCGATGACCAGGCACACTTCCAGCCCGGTTTCCTTGGCCGCCTTCACTTCCTTCGCCAGTTCGGCAACGAACGCGGGATCGATGCCGAACTGCTGGTCACCCATCAGCACCTCGCCCGACAGTTTCAGCAGGATGCGCTTGGCTTGCGGCAACGGCATGGGGCGGCGGACCTTTGCGGATGGGTTACGGAGTGCGCGCCCTTATAGAGCGCACGGGCACGGTGCCAAGTATATCAGGCAGCGCCGACTATATCAGGCAGGGGATATGACAAGCCCCCGCACCGCCGATGCGGTACGGGGGCCTGCAATGTCAGCGAAAGGCTCAGCCCTTGACGGCGGCAGCCACTTCGGCAGCGAAGTCGGTGACTTCCTTTTCGATGCCTTCGCCAAGCTGGAAGCGGACATAGTCCTTCAGCACGATCTTGGCGCCGGCTTCCTTGCCCGCGTTATCCACGACCTGCTGGATCGGGGTCTTGTTGTCCATCACGAACACCTGGCTCAGCAGGGCGTTTTCCTTGGCGTACTTGGAAATCGCACCGTCGACCATCTTGGCCTGCACTTCGGCGGGCTTACCGGTTTCGGCAGCCTTTTCGGCCGCAATGGCGCGTTCGCGCGCAATCACGTCAGCGTCCAGGCTTTCGGCGTTCAGCGCCTGCGGGAAAGCGGCGGCGATGTGCATCGCCAGCTGCTTGCCAAGCGCTTCCAGCTTGTCAGCCGGGGCGGACGATTCGAGCGCGACCAGCACGCCGATCTTGCCCAGGTTCGGGGCCTGCGCGTTGTGCATGTAGGGGACCACGATGCCTTCGCTGACGGCAACGGTCTTCATCCGGCGGACCTGCTGGTTTTCACCAATGGTCGCGACGTTGTTGGTCAGCTTTTCGGCCACGGTGCCACCATCGGGGTAAGCAGCGGCCTTCAGCGCTTCGACGTCGTCGCTCGACTGGCCGAGAGCGGCCTCGGTCACCTTGCGGACGAAATCCTGGAACTGGTCGTTCTTGGCGACGAAGTCGGTTTCGGAATTCACTTCCACGGCGACGCCGCGGGTGCCCGAAACGGCCACGCCAACCAACCCTTCGGCGGCGGTGCGGCTCGACTTCTTCTGTGCGGTGGCGAGGCCCTTGGCGCGCAGAGCGTCGACTGCCGCTTCGATATCGCCATTGCTGGCTTCGAGGGCCTTCTTCGCATCCATCATGCCCGCGCCGGTCTTTTCGCGCAGGGTCTTCACGTCAGCGGCGGTAAAAGCTGCCATGTTGCTGTCCTCTTTAAATGCATGGAGGCGCCGGGCCCCAACTGAGTGCCCGGCGCGCTATCCTTGAATTGTGACCGCGAGCTTACGCTTCGGTGGTCGCTGCGGCCGGAGCTTCAACTACGGCAGCTTCTTCCGGCGGCAGGTCCATGGCGCCGAAATCGGCACCCGAATCAACCACGCCTTCGGTGCGGCCGGTGGTGGCGGCAGCGGCAATGGCTTCGCAATACAGGCGCACGGCGCGGCTGGCGTCATCGTTGCCCGGGACCGGGAAGGCGATGCCGTTCGGATCGACGTTGGTGTCGAGAATGCCGATCACCGGAATACCAAGCACGTTGGCTTCCTTGATCGCCAGTTCTTCCTTGTTCGCATCGATCACGAACATCACGTCCGGAATGCCGCCCATGTCACGGATGCCGCCGAGCGACATTTCCAGCTTGTCGCGTTCGCGGGTCAGCTGGAGCACTTCCTTCTTGGTCAGGCCCGAGGTGTCACCGGCAAGCTGTTCTTCCAGCGCCTTGAGACGACGGATCGAACCGGAAATGGTCTTCCAGTTGGTCAGCATGCCGCCCAGCCAGCGGTGGTTGACGAAGTGCTGGCCACACTGGCGAGCGGCCTGGGCGATCGGTTCCTGCGCCTGGCGCTTGGTGCCAACGAACAGAACCTTGCCGCCGGCGCGAACCGTGGCCGACACGAAGTCGAGCGCACGCGCCATCAGCGGCACGGTCTGCGACAGGTCGATGATGTGAACACCGTTGCGGGCGCCGAAGATGTACGGCTTCATCCGCGGGTTCCAGCGGTGGGTCTGGTGGCCGAAGTGAGCGCCGGCTTCGATAAGATCGTGCATCGAGACGGTGGGTACCGCCATAAAGAATTCCCTTCCGGTTAGTGCCTCTGGAAAGCGAAGTGACCGACTGGCGGAGATCCCGCCGCGGCACCGGTGTTGCAGTGCTTTCCATGCGAATTTGCTGCCCCGCCCAGGCCGGACAACCCGGCAAGGTTTGGATCAACAGGCGCGGCCCGTAGCGCCGGATGGGGGAAAAATCCACCCCTTTCACCGCGAATGGAAACGGCCCGCCTCAAAAAGCGCTTGACTGGTCAGAACAAATAGGGAACATTGGCTCTACAGGGGAACGATACCACGTAGGGATCGGTTTTCCACAGGCAATCCACGGCTTCTTGCACAGGCCGTCCATGTACGAAGGTTCAGGTCATGATCGCCATTGTCATTTCACTGCTGTTCGGCCTCGCGGCTTTCGCCAGCCTGATGGTGATCCGTCACTCGGTCGAACAGGCCGTATCCGCGCAGCGGGCAATCCGCGCAGAACTGGCAGAGATGGACAGTGCAGTGGTTCGCCAGCGGCGGCTTGCCCGAGGCGCGGGGCCGGTGCTTACGCGCCGGGCAGCGTGGTCACGTCCAGTGGTGCAACCGGTGAAATGGGCACTGACGCCGTGCGTTGCCGCCTGATCCGGGCATAACGGACAAAGCCATAAGGCATCAGCACCAGATACAGCGCGGTAATCGCCACCAAGGTCCACCACGGTTCGGTCAGCAAGGCCGCAAAGACCATCCCGGCGATTGCAATGGCCGGCAAGCGCCATTCACGCCGGGGCCGGATCGACGTCCAGCTGAGGGTCGCCAGGTTGGAAATCATCAGTACTGCGATCACGGAAATCCACAGCGCCACGGCAATCGGTTCGCGGAACATTTCATTGCCGCTGGCAATCCACAGGTACAGCGGCAGGAACGCCAGACCCGCTCCGATTGGTGCGGGAACGCCGGTCAAAAACCCGACCGACTTGTGCGGCTGATGCTCGACATCGATCTGTGCATTGAACCGTGCCAGCCGCAAGGCGCAGCAGATGGCAAAAGCCAGGGCAGCAAACCAGCCGAAGCGCGGCAGATCGTTAAGCGACCACAGGAACAGGATCAGGGCCGGCGCCATGCCGAAGCTGAGCGAATCGGCCAGGCTGTCGAGTTCGGCCCCGAAACGGGACTGTGCCTTGAGCAGACGGGCAATCCGCCCATCGATCCCGTCCAGCATCCCGGCGAGAATCACGCAGAACACCGCCATCGGAAAATTGTCACCAATGGCGAACCGGATGCCAGTCAGGCCGGAACAAAGCGCCGCGGCAGTGATCGCATTGGGAATGACAGCGCGAAGCGAAAGACCGGGGGCCGGCTGGCCCAGCGGCTTTTCGTCCGGATCAGCGCGCGGGCCGAGCCAGGCCGGGCCGGGATCGGCCGGACGATCATCATCTCGTCCGTCCACCGGGTTCACTGATTTACGCCTTCCAGCAGGAACTGCTTGCCCATTTCCGCCAGGATCGTTTCCCCGGCGATGGTCTTCTGCCCCAACAGAACCTTCGCGTCGGTTCCGGCCGGCAGGTAAACATCCACCCGGCTGCCGAAACGGATCAGCCCGATCCGCTGGCCCGCGGCGATAATGTCCCCCGGCTTTACGAACGGCACGATCCGCCGCGCTACCAGCCCGGCAATCTGGGTAAAGCCGATCGCCTGTCCATTAGGACGTTCGATCAGGATGTGCTGGCGTTCATTTTCTTCGCTGGCCTTGTCGAGGTCAGCGTTGAGGAACTTGCCGGGGATATAGACCACGCGGCGCACCGTGCCCGCCACCGGGGCACGATTGATGTGGACGTCGAACACCGACATGAAAATGGAAATGCGCGTTACCGGACTGGTGCCCAGCCCCGCCCCGCCATTGGCGTCCGCGCCCTGCAGCTCTATCGGCGGCGGCACCTGCACGATCATCGTCACCAGGCCGTCAGCCGGGGCAACGATCAGATCATCGCCCTGCGGCACCACGCGTTCCGGATCCCGGAAAAAGGCGAACACGCCACCAGCAAGAACCAGCAGCGGCCAGCCGAGAATTTCCCAGTCGAGCAGCAGCAGCGGAATCAGCGCGATGCCGATCGCAATCAGGCCGAACTTCCGGCCTTCGGGATGGATCGCGGGCCAGCTCCATTCGGCTTCGCCCCGCCCGCGGTTGTCACGCAATTCGCCAGCCATGATTCTCACTTAAGGTTTCGCGCCGAATGCACAAGCGCCGCCGCTGCCGCGACAGTGGACAGGTGCAGTCTGACGCGTGGATGCAGGGGATGTTCCGCAAAATGCGATGAAGGGAAGCGCTGATTTGCACCCATGCCACGCCGCATGGCGGAAACTAAGTCCCCAAGTCACGGGCAAGCCGCAATTTAATGGTACCGATCAGCATGGAGGCTGGTGGTGGACAGGGCTGGATTCGAACCAGCGTACGCTTTCACGGGCAGATTTACAGTCTGCTGCCTTTAACCACTCGGCCACCTGTCCACACCATTGCCGGTGACGGGGGGTTAGCCCCGGTTGGTTTGCCCCAAAAAAGGGGCCTTCCCGGCCGAGAGGCGCCCCAATGACGAAGCGATGCTTGCCTGTCAATGGTGCCGCTGGCAGGGCGGGCCATTATTCGATGAGGCAGGACCGGCATGACCAAACACGGCGAAAAGAAGAACCTGCGCGGGCGCGCTGGCAGGATGCAGGGCGGACGCGGCTCTGGCCGGGCTGGCGGCGGCGCTGTGCGCCTGTGGGGCAGGCACGCGGTGGAAGCCGCGCTGAAGAACCCGGAACGGCGCCATCGCAAGCTGTGGGCAACGCGCGAGGGAATCGATTCTCTGGACGGCGAGCTTCCGGCCAATTTCCCCATCGAATATGCTGAAGTCGCCGATCTGGCCCGGCTGGTGGCGCGTGACGCGCCGCACCAGGGGCTGGTGCTGGAATGCGACCCGCTGGAAGACCTGCATCTGGCCGACGTGTTGGCAAATGTGGACGAAGAAGACGCCCATCGCCCGATTCTGGTGCTGGATCAGGTGACCGATCCGCACAATGTCGGCGCAATCCTGCGCTCTGCCGCGGCGTTTGATGCACTCGCCATCGTGACCCAGGATCGCCATGCCCCGCCGGAAGGCGGCGTGGTCGGCAAATCCGCTTCCGGCGCGCTGGAAGTCGTGCCCTGGGTGCGGGTAGTCAACCTGGCCCGCGCGATGGAAGAACTGGCGGAAGCCGGATACTGGCGCATTGGCCTGGCCGGGGAAGCAGTGGTTACCCTGGCCGACGCCCTGCCCGCCGGGCCCGTGGCGCTCGTGCTGGGGGCCGAGGGCGAAGGGATGCGGCACAACATCGCCGCCCATTGCGATGCCCTGGCGAAATTGCCGATCAGCGAGGCAATGGAAAGCCTCAACGTATCCAATGCCGCCGCCATTGCGCTATATGCGGTGGCGACCCGCTGAGCGGGAAGCATGAGGGGGGACATGATGGGACGTTCATTGACGTGGAGTCGCGTGGCCGTGGCCGTGCTGGCGGTGTTTGCCCTGTCAGCTTGCCTGATCACTCCGGGCCGCTTCGCCGCGACGATGGACCTGCGGCGCGACGGCAGCTTCGGCTTCACCTACAAGGGTGAAATATACCTGATGGCGCTGAGCAAGCTGGCGCAGATGGCGGACGATGCCGAGGCCGCCAATGCCGAATTCAGCGCCTCTGACTGCTACGACGACGACCTCGATCCGCGCGATTGCTCGGCCGATGAACTGGCCGAACAGCGCAGCAACTGGGAACAGGAGCAGGTCCGCAAGCGCGAAAACTCGAAGAAGGAACGCGAAACGATGCAAGCCATGTTCGGCGGCATCGACCCGGCCGATCCCAAGGCGGCGGAAGAAGTGGCAGAGCGGTTGCGGCGGCAGGAAGGCTGGCGCAGCGTCACCTACAAGGGCGATGGCTTGTACGAAGTCGACTTTGCCATCGCCAGCCGGGCGAGCCACGATTTCGCCTTCCCCAGCATCGAAGGCTTCCCGCTAACCAACCCCTTCGTGCTCGCGACAATGCGCCAGGGCCGCAAAGTGCGGGTGACCGCGCCGGGCTTTGCTGCCCAGGGCGGCAACAATCCGCTGG
>JBARAF010000411.1:0-6549 GCA_049791695.1 Croceibacterium sp. | reverse complement strand
GGGCGCGGTGGGCGGCAATTTGGCGGCTGAAGTGGTTGTAGATCACCACGGCGGGGATGGCCGCGACCAAGCCAAGCGCGGTCGCCAGCAGCGCCTCGGCAATGCCGGGGGCGACCACGGCCAGATTGGTGGTCTGCTTTTCAGCAATGCCGACAAAGGCATTCATGATGCCCCAGACGGTGCCGAACAGGCCAACGAAGGGGGCGGTGGAACCGATGGTGGCCAGCACGGTGACGCCTCGCGTCAGGTCACGCGCCACCGAAGCTTCATACCGTTCAAAGCGCGAAACGATGCGTTCCTTGACGCCTTCCTTGTCCGCCAGCGCATCGCCCGACAGGGTCAGTTCTTCCTGCGCTTCACGCAACAAGGGGCTGGTGGCGAGCGGGCCGGTGGCGGCATCCTGCATCGCCCGCAGGCCCGCCACCGCATTGCGCTGGTCCCGCTGGAGGTCCGAAATCTTGCGCAGTTCCAGCGACTTGGCGATCAGTACGGTCCAGCTGACGACCGATGCCACCAGCAGGCCGATCATCACGGCCTTCACCACCCAGTCCGCCTGCAGGAACATCCCGCCAACGGTGATCGGCGCAGGCACGGTGGCTGCCGCAGCAGGCACCGCGATGCAGCAGCTGGCAGCGGCCAGCAGGACCGGGATCAAAGCACGCGAAACAGCCAAAAGTCTTCCCCTGCGAATCTTGTTGCGAGCGTTTCGCAGAAACGAGTCGCTATTGCAACTGCTTCGCAACAACAGGAGAATTATTTGTATCGGCTAACCTTTTCCCGCCTGTTGGCGCTGCGGTTTCAGACCGGCAGGCCGACGTAATTTTCGGCAATCGCGGTCTGCGCGGCGCGGCTGCTGGCAATGTAATCCAGTTCCGCCACCTGCATCTGCCGTTCAAACGGTCCGTCCTGCGGGAAGCGGTGCATCAGCATGGTCAGCGACCAGCTGAACCGTTCGGACTTCCACACCCGCGCCAGCGCCTGCCCGGAATAGGCGGCAATCGCATCGGCATCGTTGCGGCGGAAGAACCCGGTCAGCGCGCGGGCGGCGTAGATCACGTCGCTGGCGGCCAGGTTCAGCCCCTTGGCCCCGGTCGGCGGCACGATGTGTGCGGCATCGCCGCACAGCATCAGGTTGCCATGCCGCATCGGCGCGAAGACGAAGCTGCGCAGCGGGGCGATGCTCTTTTCCAGGGCCGGCCCGCGCGTGATGTGGGCGGCCGCATCCGGCCCCAGGCGGATCGCCAGTTCGTCCCAGATGCGATCGTCAGACCAGTCCTCGATCTTCTCCGTCAACGGAACGTCTATATAATAACGGCTGCGCGTCTCGCTGCGCATGGAGGCGAGGGCGAAGCCGCGTTCATGGTTGGCATAGATCAGCTCGTGGTTGCACGGCGGCACGTCAGCCAGGATGCCTAGCCAGCCGAATGGATAGACCTTTTCATATCCCTGTCCGGCGCTCGCCGGAATGGCCTGGCGGCTGGGGCCATGGAACCCGTCGCAACCGACGATGAAGCGGCATTCGACCTTTTCCTCGCGCCCGTCCTTGCGGAAGGTCACGCTGGGGCTGTCGCTTTCAATGTCGTGCAGGGCCAAGTCCTCGGCCTGCCACACCACCTCCAACCCGCGTTCGTCGATGGCGTCCATCAGGTCGCGCTGCACTTCGGTCTGGCCGTAAACGACCACGTGGCTCCCGGTCAGGTCGGCCATGTCGATGCGGATCAGCCGTTCGCCATCGGCCAGGTTGAAGCCATCGTGGATCATCCCTTCGGCCTTCAGCCGGGCATCAAGGCCAAGCCGGGCCATCAGGTCGACCGTCACCCGTTCCAGCACGCCGGCGCGAATGCGGCCGAGGATGTAATCGGGCGTCTGCCGTTCCAGCACCACGCAGTCCACGCCTTCCGCCTTCAGCGAATGGGCCAGCAGCAGGCCGGCAGGCCCTGCGCCGATGATGCAAACCTGGGTCTTCATGGCTCTCTCCCAACATATCTTGATCCCGCAACTGATCGCACCGGACGGGCCAGAGGGGAAGGGACAGTGCAGACGAACAATGGCACTATCCGGACATGGCATCTGTCCCTGATTCGATTCCCCGCTATGCCCTTTACGGAGAAGACGCGGCGTCTGGCGCGGCGGAAATCATCCATTGCGAAACGATCATGGCGCGCAGCCGGATCTATCACTGGGAAATCGCGCCCCATCGCCATGTCGGCCTGTGGCAGCTGCTGTTGCTGGCCGAAGGCGTGGCAGACGTGACCCACGGGGCTGACCGGACCACCCTTTCCGGCCCGATGGTGGTGGTCGCCCCGGCTGGCCTGGTCCACGGGTTCCGCTTCAGCGAAGGGGCAGACGGGCTGGTGCTGACAATGTCACGCCATTTCCACGATCAGTTCGGTCCGGCCGATCCGCTGGCCCATTTCCTGACCCAGCCCCTGGTCACCACGCTGGACGAAAGCGGCGCAGTGCGGCTGCTGGCCCTGGCGCGGCCGCTGCTGCAAAGCTTCGCCGATGCGGTGGAGGCGGACCAGCACCTGCTGCAGCGGGCGCTGGCGGAAAGTTTCCTGCGGGTGGCCCTGGCACAGCTGGCCCATCCGGCATCGGCCCCGCTGGATACTCGGCTGCGGCGGTTCCAGTCACTAGTGGATGGGCATTTTCGCGATCAATGGCCGCTGGCACGTTACGCGGCGGAATTGGGATGTACGGAGCGGACTTTGGCGCGGCTGAGCCAGTCCGCCTGGCAGGTTACCCCGCAGCAGTTCATTCACCGCCGGATCGTGCTGGAAGCGCGCCGCCTGCTGCGATTTTCCGATGCCGATTGCGCATCCGTGGCGGAAGAACTCGGCTTCGCCGACCCGTCCTATTTCTCCCGCTTTTACCAACGGCTGACCGGCCAGCGGCCCAGTGCCGAAAGGCGGCGGTGAGAGAATTGCGGGCCCGGGCAATTTCGCTATAACCTATAACCATCAACTGGGAGAGATTCGCAATGACGTTCGAACGCATCAATCCGATGACGGGGGAGGTCGCCTCCAGCGCCGCCGCCATGAAAGCAGGCGATATTCCCGCCATTGCCGCCAAGGCGCAGGCCGGTTTTGCCGTCTGGTCGAAAATGGGCCCCAACGCCCGCCGCGCGGTGCTGATGAAGGCCGCCGATGCGCTGATGGCGAAGAAGGATGATTTCGTCGCCGCGATGATGGGCGAAATCGGCTCCACTGCCGGCTGGGCAATGTTCAACCTCGCGCTCGCTGCCGGGATGGTGCGTGAAGCTGCTGCGCTGACCACCCAGATCCAGGGCGAAGTGATCCCGTCTGACCATGAAGGCACCATTGCGATGGCGCTGCGCGAACCGGTTGGCGTGCTGCTCGGCATCGCCCCGTGGAACGCGCCCATCATCCTGGGTGTGCGCGCCATCGCTGTTCCGCTTGCTTGCGGCAACAGCGTGATCCTGAAGGCCAGCGAAACCTGCCCGCGCACCCATGCGCTGATCATTGAAGCTTTCGCTGAAGCCGGATTCCCTGACGGTGTCGTCAATGTTGTCACCAATGCCCCCGCCGATGCCGGCGAAGTGGTTGGTGCCCTGATCGATGCGCCACAGGTGAAGCGGATCAACTTCACCGGCTCCACCGGGGTCGGCAAGATCATCGCCAAGCGCGCGGCCGAACACCTGAAACCCTGCCTGCTGGAACTGGGCGGCAAGGCGCCGATGATCGTGCTCGACGATGCGGACCTGTCCGAAGCGGTCAAGGCCGCGGCTTTTGGCGCCTATATGAATCAGGGCCAGATCTGCATGTCGACCGAACGGATCATCGTGGTCGATGCCGTGGCCGATGAATTCGCCCGCCTGTTCGCGGAAAAGGTCAAGTCCATGCCGGTCGGCGATCCGCGCCAGGGCGGCACTCCGCTGGGTGCCGTGGTTGACCGCAAGACCGTCGATCACTGCCTGTCGCTGGTGGACGATGCCCTGGCCCAGGGTGCCGAACTGCTGGTCGGCGGTGAAACCACGCAGAATGTGCTGATGCCTGCCCACCTGGTGGACAAGGTGACCCCGTCAATGAAGCTGTTCCGCGATGAAAGCTTCGGTCCGGTCGTCGGCATCATCCGCGCACGGGACGAAGCCCATGCGATCGAACTGGCGAACGACACCGAATACGGCCTGTCCAGCGCCGTCTTCACCCGCGACACCGCACGCGGCCTGCGCGTTGCCCGGCAGGTGCAGGCAGGCATCTGCCACATCAACGCCAGCACCGTGTCCGACGAACCGCAGATGCCCTTCGGCGGGATGAAGGCCTCGGGCTATGGCCGCTTCGGCGGCAAGGCCGGGATCGACGCCTTCACTGAACTGCGTTGGGTCACCTTCGAAACGGAACCGGGCCACTACCCGATCTGATCGAAACCCGGGCGGAGCGGCAGTTATAGTGCCGCCGCTCCGCCTCGGGCCTTCAGCAGGTCCAGCACGGCCTGTTCGCTGCCATCGGCCTCGGCATCTGCCCGGTCGGCGAAAAAGCGGGCCATGCCGCGCCAGATCAGCGCGCCCGAGGGATCGGCAGCGTCGGCCTCCAGGAAATCGGCGATTTCCTCCATTTCCGCGACCCAGCGCCAGGCCTTGGGGTACATTTCCGGTACCGCCCGGCGGGCCCGGTCGAGCAGGACGGTCTGGCTGAGGCCAAGTTCCGCCATCAGCGCATCGGCCATGCCGCTCTTCTGGCCGACGAGCAGGGCCGCCGTGGTGAGCGCGGTCAGCCCTTTGTTGAGCGCGGCGTAACACATCTTCAGCGCCGAAGCCTCGCCCACGCCGCCCGGCATCGGCCGCACGTCGATCCCGCACTGGCCCAGGGCGGTAAAGGCCTGGGCATCACCACCGCTGACATAGAGGCGAGGGCCGGGGCCGTCAGTGCCGGGCGGGTGGCCGATGATCGAACCATCGGTAAAGCGCCCGCCTGTCGCCTCGACCTGCTGTGCCAGAATGCGCTTGGACGCAGGGGCGAGGGCATTGGCGTCGCAAAACGGGATCTCCGGATTGTCCGCCAGCAGCGGCATCAATTGTTCGACCACCGCCGCAGATTGCGCCGGCGGGACGATTGAGAGGATCAGGTCACATTGCGCCAGAGCGGCCACATCGGTGGCGATCATTCCGGCAGCTTCCGCCCGCTGGCGGGACGCCTCGCTGCGACCGTCGAGCATGGTCAGCACGCTGCCGCCCCCGCGGGTAATCCGGCCGCCAATGCCGGCCCCCATCGCGCCTGCGCCGATGATTGCCACGCGCATTGGTCAGCTCCTCACGTCCGGGGTCGGGATCGGCTGGCCGGTGACGGGGTGGCGGTAATGGAACGGCACCACCACCGCTTTGGGCCAGCGGCGCGGCGGTGCGCCATGGGCATCGGGGCCGCGCGGGTTGGCCGGGTACAGTTCCGGATATTGCGACACCATCAGACTCGTGTCGGCAGTGCTCGCCCAGCCTTCGCTGAAGTCGGCTTGCCAGACCACCGTGTAATCGAACACCTTGAATTTCCACACGCCCTGCTCGCGGACATAGGTGTTTTCGTAAACGCCGCCTTCCAGGAATTGCGGAGGGATGTTGGGCGGGGCATCCTGCTTGCTGTGGTGGACGCCGCCTTGCATGAAGGTGCGGAAACGGCCCCAGGCGAGCGACCGGTCAGGCGCAACGTCGACAATGTCCTGCACCACCAGGTGTTCGAACAGCATCCCGTCCACTGGACCGTTCAGGCCGGACCCGCCACCATAAAGCCGCCGCGCCCCGGCCTTGCCATGGAACACGCCGCCCATGAACCGCAGCTCGCAATCGTCCGCGAACAGGTCGACGATCTCCGCGAACATGCATTTGTCCATGAAATAGCCATAGGCGTGCTGCAGCTTGCGGATCGCATCCACGTCGGCCAGGCGACCGACTTCCCCCTCCAGCGCCGCCACCCGTGCGGCCAGATCGTCACTCATGCTGTTACCTCCGGTTGATAGATATCCCGACGGAACGTCCGCGCGGCGAGGAAATAGTGCAGGGCAGCCCAGAGGAAGATCAGGCTGTCGACCATCAGGGCGGTGCGCAGGCCAGACATCTGCGCTGCCTTGCAGGCTCCGGCCAGATCCGCCCGCGCGCAGCTCAGGCCATAGTTCCCTGCAAAGGCCTGGCCCGCCGCAAGATCACTGATCGCGCCGATCAGCGCCGGGCCGACGCCCAGCCCGATAATGCCCGAAGCAAAGGCCCCGATGAACGAGGCCGAGGCGCGCATCCGGGGCGGGGACAGGTTTTGGATCATCGCCAGCGCCGGTCCGTAATAGATGAACAGCAGCGCCGACCCGACGCCGAAGAACAGGGTGAAGGCCATGGGCGTCACTTGGAAATAGGCGGCCATGAACAGCGGCGAACAGAGCGCCAGCCCTGCGGCGCAGGCCCAGGCGATCCAGCGCAGGTCGCGCTTGCCCAACCAGTCCGCCCCGAATCCGCCCACCAGCAGCCCGCCGGTCACCGCCACCGCGCTGACCGCGCCGAACAGCGCGCCCGCCTGGGTGAAGGTGAAGTCGAAATTGCGCACGTAATAG
>JBARAF010000410.1:0-16843 GCA_049791695.1 Croceibacterium sp. | reverse complement strand
GGCCACGATCAACGAAAACGGCCCTGAAACATCGGCCCACGTCTGGATGGGGCTGGACCGGGTCTGACCCCGGCGTAACCCCGGCCTGACCGCTCCTACCAGTCGATCGTCCCGCGGCCGGCCGCTTGCAGGAACGCATTGGCGCGGCTGAACGGGCGCGATCCGAAGAACCCGTGGCGGGCCGACAGCGGGCTGGGGTGGGCGGATTCCAGCACCAGGTGCCGCGCACCCGCCAGTGCCGCGATCCGCGCCGCCTGCTTGCGCGCATGGTTGCCCCACAGGATGAACACGCACGGCCGGTCCCCCGCCGCAACCGCAGCCACGGCGGCATCGGTAATCGCTTCCCAGCCGCGCCCGGCATGGCTGCCGGCCTGCCCGGCCTCCACGGTCAGCGAGGTGTTGAGCAGCAGCACCCCCTGCCGCGCCCATCGCTCAAGGTCGCCGTCCGGCCGCCGGGCCACGCCGCAATCGCTTGCCAGTTCCTTGTAGATATTGCCCAGCGATGGCGGCAACCGCACCCCTTCGGGCACGGAAAAGGCCAGCCCCTGCGCCTGTCCCGGCCCGTGGTACGGATCCTGCCCCAGGATCACCACGCGCACCGCATCCGGCGGCGTCAGTTCCAGCGCCCGCAGCCGCTGGTCGCGTGGGGGGTATATGACCTTGCCCGCGGCTTCCTCCGCCGCCAGGAAAGCGGCCAGGCGGCGGCTTTCGGGCGTGGTCAGCACCGGTTCCAGCGCGGCCCGCCAGGCGGGGGGAACGTCATCTGCAAGCATGTGAATCCCAACCCGGCTGGCGCGCAATCGCACAAGCTGTCACCGATAGGGCACGCCGCGCGGCCAGACAATTCCAACCCGACAGCAAAGCTTGCCGAGGGCGGGCCGAGCGCCTAACCGTCGCGGTCATGGCCGTATATTTCCACGAAGAAGACCTTCCCTCGACCGATCTGTTCGCTCCCGGCCCCGTGGCCGTGGATACCGAAACGATGGGCCTCGTCACCGCCCGTGACCGCCTGTGCGTGGTCCAGATCAGCGATGGGCGCGGGGATGAACACCTCGTCCGTTTCGCCGTTGGCAGCACTTACGAAGCGCCGAACCTTTCGGCCGTGCTGGCCGATCCGGACCGGGTGAAGATCTATCACTATGCCCGGTTCGACCTGGCGGCGATCCAGTATTACCTCGGCATCACTGCCGCGCCGGTGTTCTGCACCAAGATCGCCAGCAAGATGGTCCGCACTTATACCGACCGCCACGGGTTGAAGAACCTGGTCAGCGAACTGCTGGGCGAAGACATGTCCAAGCAGCAGCAGTCGAGCGACTGGGGCGCGAAAGTCATCACCGACGCCCAGCGTGACTATGCCGCGTCCGACGTGCGGTTCCTGCACCGGATGATGGTGATCCTAGAGGAACGGCTTGAGCGCGAAGGGCGTTCGGGTATCGCCCAGGCCTGTTTCGAATTCCTGCCCACGCGGGCGGCGCTCGATATTGGCGGCTGGGCCGACAAGGACATCTTCAGCCACGAGTAAGTCCCAGCAGCACAGGACCGCAGCATGAGCACCCAGGCCGAGCAGATTCGCGACCGGCGGCGTATTTTCGCCGCACCGGGCGGTTCGCTTGACCGGATGGTGCGGTTCCTGGCCGTGGCCCTGCCCGCTGCGGTGGGCGTGGTGGCGGCAACCATGCTGGTTTCCCCCCTGTCGCCGCGCGGCGAAGTCAGCTTCCTGCTGGATCGCAACAAGGTGGCCATCGCCGATGACCGGTTGCGGGTCGATAATGCGATGTATCGCGGGCAGGACAATCGCGGTCGCCCGTTCTCCGTCGTGGCGGGCAGCGCGGTGCAGACCAGCGCCAGCGTGCCGGTGGTGCGGATGAGCGACCTGACCGCGCGGCTGTTGCTGGCCGATGGCCCCGCCGTGCTGAGCGCATCGGCCGGTCATTATGACATCGACCAGGAAGTGCTGGCGGTGGACGGCATCATGCGCTTCACCGCCTCTGACGGGTACAGCATGAATGTCAGCGACGTTTCCATCGACCTGCAGGACCGCATCCTGCGCGGCGAAGGGCGCGTGGAAGGCTCCGTTCCGGCGGGCACATTTTCCGCTGACCGCATCGTGGCCGATATCAGCGCCCGCACCGTGGCGCTGGAAGGCAATGCCCGGCTGCGCATGGTCCCCGGCCGGCTGAGAATGCCATGACCGGCACCAGCGGCCGCGCCCATGGCCGACCAAATCCTTGGCACCCCACCCTTTCTGCGCATAAGGTTACCGCAATGAAGCCCGCCCGCACCCCGCTCGCCAAACTTGCCGCCCGTTCGTTCCTGGGCAGCTTTGCCGTTGCCGGGCTGGCCGCCCTGGCGTTCGGCTCTGTCGCCGGGGCCCAGACGATTGCCGGGTTCAATTCCAACCAGCCGGTCAATTATGCGGCGGACCGGATCGAATTGCAGGACCGCCAGAACCGCGTGATCCTGGCGGGTAACGTGGTCATCAACCAGGGTGACCTGCGGCTGACGGCCGGGCGCACCACGGTTGCCTTTACCGACAATGGCGGGCTGAAGATCCAGCGGATCGATGCCACCGGCGGCGTGGTGGTTACCCGCGGCGGTGAACGCGCGGAAGGCAGCGCCGGGGTCTATGATTTCAACCGCCGGGTGATCGTGCTGTCGGGCGGCGTCGGGCTGCGCCGAGGTGGCGATACCCTGAACGGCGGGCGGCTGACGATCGATCTCGATACCGGGCTGTCCAGTGTCGATGGCCGCGCGGCCGCCGGTTCCGGCGGTGGCGGGCGCGTTTCGGGCACCTTCTCCGTCCCGCAACGCTGAAGCGGCTGCGGCCGGGGGTATGAACGACCTCAGGCAGCAACTGCTCGGCCTGCTGGGCCCCGCCCGGACAGGCCGGGCCACTGCTGCCCCAACGCCAGAGGATTGGCCGGTCCTGCACGCGATGGCGGACCAGCACCGCCTGCTGCCCCATCTCCACGCCCGGCTGCACCGGGGTGAACTGCCCCACGCGCCGCCCGCCGAGCTGGCGCAGGTGTGGGAACAGGCCCACCGCCAATCCGCCTTTGCCGCCTTGCAGCGCCGGGCGCGGCTGCACAGCCTCACCGCCATGCTGGCAGCCCGGGGGGTTCCCGCCGTGGTGCTGAAGGGGCCATGGCTGGCCTGGTATGCCTATCCCGCCGCCGCCGAACGGCCGTCGCGCGATATTGACCTGCTGGTGCCGCAGGAGCGGGCGGTGGAAGCCTTCACCCTGCTGGAAAGTGCCGGGTTCGCCCAGGATGAACCGTCGTCCCGCCCGCTGGAACAGATCGCGCGCGAAGCCAAGCATATGCCCCCGCAAGTTGCGGCCGATGGCTGCCGGGTGGAACTACATATGCACGCCTGGGAACCGGCCGGGGAAATGCCCTGGGTGATGCCGCCAACCGATGCCGGGCTGCTGGCCCGCGCCGGGCCAGCATCGCCGGACGATCCCTGCCGCTATCCCGCCCCGGCCGACATGCTGGCCCATCTGGTGATCCATGCGGCGTACAGCCACCGGTTCAATGTCGGGCCGCTGTTGCTGCCCGATATCGATTACCTGCTGCAATATCGCCGGCCGGACTGGCCAGCGTTCTGGGACCGGGCACAGGCCGGCGGCTTTGCCCGCGGCGCGGCGGTGGTGCTGGCCTTGGTCGATCGCTGGCGCGTACCGGGCCTGATCGGCCAATGCCGCCCGCCCGTGGCCGCGCCCGCCAGCACGATCGATGCGGCAGAGGCATTGCTGGTGCAGGACATTTCAGTGCGCAAGGGCACCGGGTTGCTGTCTGATCTGGCCGATGCCCGCCGCGACGGGATTGGCAGCCTGGTGGGGCGGATCGCTCGCCGGGCGGCAGGCGGTAACCGCGCCCAGCATGGCGGTGATCCGCAACAGGCCCCCGGCTATCTGAGCTGGGCGATGACGCGGGCCGGGGAAACGGTCAGGCAGGTGCTGTCCAGCGAAGCGCGGCAAGATGCGCGGCGCACATCCCAGGTCGGGGAATGGCTTAACGGCTGATCCCGGTATCGGGGCCTGCAGCAGGCGCTTGCGCCAACAGGGCCACCAGCCGCCGCTCCATTTCCAGCCAGTTGCTCCGGATCCGCTGGTTTGACAGCAGCACCGGCAATTGCTGCCAATGGGTGGCGGCGATGCGCAGGGCCGTGCCGATCTGCCGTTTCCGCACGGCCTGGCGCAATTGCGGCCCGACCACGCTGAACGATCCGTTTTCCGCCAGTTCGCGTTCCACCTGCCGGCGCAGCCAGGCATATTGTGCTGGGTCCTGCGCATAGAGATCGACGCCGGTCTGATGTTGATACCGCCAGGCGACGCAGTTGAGCATATGGGTGGCGCGCGCTTCCGCCAGCTTCTGGCGCGAGACACCCCCGGCGTGCTGCCGGTACCGCAGCAAGGGCTGCTCCATGCCGTGAAACTGGCCATGGGCAAGCAACCGCAGCCACAGTTCATGGTCTTCCGCATGGGGGCAATCGCGATAGCCGCCGATGCGCCGCAGCACATCGACCCGCATCATCACCGTCGGATGGACAATCGGCGGGCCGTACCGTTCATCCAGCAGGATCTGCAGCCGTTCCGCAGGCGAACCCTGCTGCGCCGCCAGCGTGCCGATGGACCGGCCGTGTTCGTCAATCAGTTCTGCCGCGCTGTGGACCATGACCAGCGCGGGGTCCGTGTCCAGCATCTGCGCCTGCGCCGCCAGCCGCCCCGGCAAGGCAATGTCATCGGCATCCATCCGCGCGATCAGCCGCCCGCGGGCCACCGCCAGCCCGGCGTTCAGCGCGGTGACCAGCCCTTCCCCATTGCGCCGGACCACCACCAGCCCGGGCCGGGCGCGCTGGCGCAGCATGTCGGCCGTGCCATCCATACTGCCATCGTCGATCACCACGGTTTCGAAGGTAACGCCCTGCTGATCGAGGATGCTGTCGAGCGCCGGGGCAAAGAAATGCCCGCCGTTGCGCACCGGCAGCAGGACGGAAACCAGCGGGGCAGCCTCGGTCATGCAGCAGTTCCCTTGCGGCTTATCCGGGCCAGCACCCATTGCCAGCCAAAGGCCACCGGCAGCATCAGCCCCAGAGCCAGCACCGGCCAAGCGAACGTGAAGCTGGCAGGCGATGCCGCGCGCCACGGTAACAGCAGCACCAGCGCCAGCACGGCTAGCGGAAAATGGAACGCATAGAGCGGAAAGGGCACTTCGCGCAGCAGCGGCGGCATCCGCAACCGGCGGCGCGGGTCATGCGGCCATGGGCTGGCAAGACTGATCAGCAACAGAGGCGATGCCAGGGCCGCCACAATCGTTGCCGGCAGGGGTGGCATGGGCCCGGCGGCCACGAACAGCACCGTCCCCGCCGCCAGCACGGCCGCAATTCCGCGCCCCGTCCTTACGCGCCAGTGAGCGACCAGCCCGCACACCACCCAGGCACCAAACAGCAGCAGCCATTCCGGCCGCCAGACCAGCGCTGCGGCGCTCAGGGCGGCGAGGCACAGCAGGGCCAGCCAATGCGACTTGCGCCACAAGGCGGCCAGCATTGCGCCGACGACATAGTATTGGACGATGTAACCAAGGGTCCACAGTGGGCCATTGCTGCCGAACGACGGGGAGAAAGTCGGCTGCAAGGACAACAGGTTGGCCAGTGCCGTGGGCCAGCTTGCATCACCCGCCAGGTCGAAACCCACCGTGTTGCGCATCACGGCCCGCCCGCCCGGCAGCCGGGTGGACAGCAGGTCGCACAGGGCGGTCAGCGCGATGGCGGCAACCAGCGTGGGGTAAATCCGCTGCAAGCGCCGGCCCAGGAACCTGACCAGGAACCGGGCCAACTGGCCGTCACCCCCTGCCGCCTGCGCAATGGCCACCAGCCGGGGCACCAGGAAGAACCCGCTCATCGCCACGAACACCACTGCCGCCTGCGGCCCGAACTGGGCGGCCATGCGGTACAGCCCGGCGAACAGCTGATCGGGCTGGCTCAGGTCCAGCTGGCCGAACGGCGGGTAACCCAGCATCGCATAGTGGCCCAGCACCACTTGCGCGACCAGGAGCAGGCGCAACAGATCGAGCCTGAATGAACCGCCTTCGCCAAGCTGGACCGGGGCCGCCATGCCGCTCAAGTCGGGGCACCTTCACGGCGAACGGCGGGGAATGGCGGGGCCCTTCCGGCCAATCGGCGGCGCAGTTCGCGCAGCATCACGCGCCCCTCCGCCAGATTGGGGAAATGCGGCGGATTGCGGCGCAACAGGTCCACTCTCGCCGTGCGGCTGCTGTCACGCGGGGCAAAGCCATTGGGGCCGATGTCGATCGCCGGGGCAGTCACCAGCGCCGGATCGGCCGCCATGCGCCGCTTCTGGAAATGGATGTAAAGCAGCTCCTCCCGCCCGTAAGTTCCGCCGCGGAAGTATTCGCGGTACACGTGCCCGTCTTCCCAGAAAAACGCCTGCACCCGGTCATTGCGCAAATGCGGCAGGCGGCGGAACTGGCGGAAGCTGGGGTGGATGTCGGCAATCAGCGCCGGATCGGCAAACCAGCTGCGCGGCCCGCTGGCGAAAACGCGGTTGATCCCCTGGTGCTCGTCCATTCCGAAATTGGCCGGATCAGACAGGATGTCGCGCCATGCGCGCGGCGTGGTGATTTCCTGCCAGGCCTGTTGCGAGACCGGGCCGGTGCGCAGGAACCGCAAATGCCCTTCGGACAGGATCATGTCGTAGCGGCCGCACACATTGCTGACGATCGGCGTCAAATCGCCAAACAGGACGTCAAGATCGCAAAATCCCCAATAGTCGTATCGGGATGCGATGTCGGGCACCAATGTCCAGAACAAGGGCTTGAAATCGTTCAGCTTGTACGGGTTGCTCAGGGCCACCTCGATGCCGCAGTGGTGGCTCCAGTGCTGTTGCAGGTCTGTCAGTGTGGCGTGGCGAAAGCTGACATTGTCAGGCAGCCCCGCTGGCACCGGCTGGTCGCTCACCACCAGGAAATCCACCTGCGGATTGCACCCGGCGGAACGCGCCCACAACGGGAACCACACCGGCAGCGGCCCGATATAGGCGCAGATGATGATCGCCTTCACGCCCGCACCGCCAGCAGCCGTTCCAGCATGGCGGCATAACGGGTGCCATAACCGCGCCATGACAGCAGGTTAATTGTTTGCGATTCCAAGGCCATGCGCGCAGGATCGGCCTGGATCGCGGCGATCTGCGCCCGGGTGGCGGCGACGAGTTCCTCCAGCGATCCGGGGGCAATCAGTGCCAGGTGTTCCTGCCCGACAATGCGCGCCAGATCGGGCCCGCCGCTGGCCGTGCTCGACACCACCCGCAACCCGCTCGCCAGCGCCTCTGCCAGCACCATGCCGAAGCCATCGTCACGGCTGGGAAACAGGAACAGGTGATGCTGCCGCAACTCCTCCGCCAGCTGCCCCGGGGTGCGATAGCCGAGCGAGGTAAACCGCGGATTTTGCGGGAAATCCAGCCCGTCCTGCAGGCCGACATGGACCAGCTGCAATTCCGGAATCGCGTTGAGCAAAGGCTCGAACAGGTCGCATCCCTTGCGGCGCGACCAGCCCCCCACGAAGATCGCCCGGACCGGCAGTGGCGGCGGGGCAGGCGCGGGGTGGAACAGCGCGGTATCCACCCCCAACGGCGCCGTATCCAGCCGCTCTGCCGGAAAACCCTGCGCAAGGAAGCTGTCAGCCGCATGCCGGGACAGCACCACGACCACATCCGCACAAGCGTAACTGGCCAGTTCCCGCTCGACATACAGCGCACTGGGCGCGCTGCCGCCGGACGCTTCGGCCACCGCTTGCTGGGTGATAATGTGGGTCAGCCCCCGCTCGATCACCACCAGCTGCCCCCTGGCGGAAGCCACACGGGCGCTTTCCACGGCCACGGCAGACAGCCCGATCAAGACATCGGCATCGCCAAGTTGGCGTGCAATTGCGCGATCAACCCGGGCAAACAGCCCTTCGCGAATGCGCGCCCGCGCCTTGCCGCCGCCCCGGATCAGGGCCAGCGCAGACCACGGCAGCAGACGCCAGAAATGGCTGACGCAGGCACTGTCCGGCAGACCGTAACTGCGGGTTTTCGACTTGGGCAGATAGGAATGAAATTCCACCTGATGGCCAAGCGCGAGCAGTTCGCGCGCGAGGTGCCGCAGGTGGAAGGCCGTGCTGGTGGCAAAGGCGATCTTCATCGTGGAACCTTGCCTGCCCCCATCATCCCCCGGCCTGGAAAACAACTAAGGAGAATGGCCTGTCAGGTGACAGGGCCGACCCTGTTTTGCAAGTGCGAACGGCCCTTGAGCTTGGCGTGAATATGGCGCAAGACCGAGGGATAGAAATCATGCAGGCGGCAGATCTGGCATGCACAATGTAATTGCGCTGGCTCTGATCCTGGTGTGCCTGGCTTGCATCGGTTTTGCATTCCGGCGGCCGAACGTACTGACGATTTACCTCGGCACACTGTCGCTGTTCACACTTGGCTATTACGGCCTGCCCGCCTTGCTGATCGAGCGATCAACCCTGCGCTATTTGCCGGAAGCCGATGCCTCGGCGACCATCTTCATGGCGCTGTGGTTCTTCGTTCCGCTGGTTTGCGGGGTGATCTTTGCGGGTACGCGAGCGCATAAGCTGCCCACTATGCGCCTGACCAGCCTGGACAATTTACTGGAAAAGCATTGGTGGATCGGAGCGATCATATCAAACGGCGTAATTCTTTATTACAATACGTCCCGCGCCTTGACGTTCTATCAGGTTGAAAACATCGACGATTTTCTTTCGGATCGTTCGATCTTCAGCGGAATAATCGCCTTTTTCGCAAGCTTTTCCCAGGCCATCGCTGCGGTCTATTTTTCAAAGGCGCTTACAACGCGGAATTGGGCAAAGATCCTGTTCGCGTTCGCGTGCCTTGGGTTGCAGTTGATGACAGTCATGGGGGGCGGTCAGCGGCTGCTGTTTCTGACCCCTCTGCTCCTGATTTTCGCGGCTATCGTGGCGCAGAAGAAGTTCCGGCTTGCCGGCCTGGCCCTGGCTTCTGCCGTGGGTGCATTGCTGGTCGTCAGCCCCGTGATGGTCGCAATGCGGGCAGGCGCCTGGAACAGCGAGCAGGATATCGCCGCCGAAAACTTCACTTATGGCGCAGATCCAGTCGATACCGTGCTGCAATCGATCGTCGAGCGAGGCGACATCCTGCAGAATACGGCCCTCTTGAAGGCTTACGTGGATGCCAATGGCCACGTCGGCGCGCGGTATTATCTTTCCGTCCTGGTGCTGCCAGTTCCACGCTTCCTGTATCGCGACAAGCCGTACTTGATGAGCGATAACGGTCGGATGGAAGGGGAGGCCTCGATCCTCGCCTGGCGCCTGGCGATGGGGAACAGCACCGGCAGCCTGACTGCCTTCGGCGGCATCGTCGCCTATCGGGAAGGTGGCTGGGCATGGGTATTCGTGAATGGTTTGCTCAGCGGACTCCTGTTTGGTTCGCTGCTGACCATTTTCGCGAGGTCTGGCTTCATCGGTCAGGCCTTTTTTGCGATTGGCCTTGCCTCGTGGTCTGTCCGTAAGGTTCCACCCAGTTTCTTCGAAGGAATGGCGGATGTGATGACCTACCTTCCTGTCATCTTGTTGCTCTACGCCCTCAATTGGCTGGCCACGCCCAGGAACCGCCCCGTCCGCGCGGCGCGGCCATCGGGCGCGCTCCGGGTTGCGCATCAGGACTGAGCATCCCCTTGCCAGCCTCGCTCTCGTTCGCCCTGCGGCTGTTTTCAGCCAGTTGGGGGCAAGTGGTTTCGGCCATCGTCTCGTTGCTCGCGCTGTCGCTCTATACAGCAGGCATGGGGCCGGACAGTTTCGGCGCGGCCATGCTCGCCCTGGGTGCTTTGTCCTTGTGTGACGGGGTGGGGGCGCTTGCATTCGCTCCGACGCTGGCCAACCTGCTCAAGGATTACGATGATCGCGTTTCGCGCATTGCCTTGGCGCTCAGCCTGGCCGGACGGTTCTGGCGCTGGATGCTGGTGGTAGGTGTTGCCGGTGCGTTGGCGGCAATCCTGTATTTCGGCTTGCGGCAAAGCCTGATCCTGCTGCCACTCATTGCCCTGTTCACAGCCACCGAGGGGTTGCGCGTGGCCGGCCAGACGATCGCCATGCTGGAGCGGCGGTACATGGTACTTTCCGGCTGGAATGCAGCCGATGCACTGATCACCCTGGGTGCCTCGCTGGCGCTGATACGGCTGACCGATGGCGCCCCCGATGCGCTGGTCGCCGGAGCCCTGTGCAGCCGGATCGTGACGACCCTGTTGTTCATCCAGCCGGCCATCGGCCGCGCCGGGCAATGGCAATTCGACCCCGCCGGGGCCCGCGCCTTGCAGAAACGGGCGATGGCCTATGGCTGGACCATCGCGGCCATGGGGCCGATTGCCTGGCTCGGCCTGTTTGCAGATCGCTACATCGTCGGAGCAACGCTGGGCATGGCCGAGGCCGGTGTTCTGGCCGCCATCGCCGGGGCGGTTGCCCGCCCTTACGGCATCGTTTCCGCCAGTCTGACCAACCTGTTCCGCCCGGACCTGCTGGATCAGGCAGCCGGGCGCCCGCCGCATCATGCGCGGCCGCTGGCAACGTGGATCGCCGCAGCCGTTGCTATTGGCTTGCTCGGCCTGGGCGGGCTGGCCGTGATCGGGCAGTACCTGGCCGATTTCCTGATCGCTTTTCCCACGCCGGAGATCGACGAGTGGTCGTTGCTGGTGATCATCGGCCTGAGCCAGACGCTGGTCCTGGTGACCCATGCGCTGGATAATTCGATGCTGGCCCGGGGATCGGTGCGAACCATGCTGGCGCTGCAAACCAGCATCCTGATTTGCGGCTTGCCGCTGATTGCAGGCGGGGCACTAATGTTCGGCGTGACCGGGGCCGCCTGGGGCCGGGCAGCCAATGAAGGCCTGCGGGTGCTGGGCGCGGCCCTGTTCCTGCTATGGGTGCGCAAAGTCCGCAATCGGCAGCAGCTCGCCATTCCGCAGACCACTCAGCCCAACGGCTAGATTTGCCACCTCCGGCCATCCCGCCGGTGCCGACAGGAGCCCGATCCAAGACTGTTTCCTACACATAACCAATTAGGTTATTTGCGCTCCAATCCTTAACCATGGAGCAGCTATGACCTCTCGATTGATTGTTTCACCAGCACCCTATGTGCCGCTTGCCGGATTGGCGATCGGCCGCGAAGGGTCGGCAGCCGTTCCCGTCGATGCCGGGCACCCATTACCGGTCGAACTGGTTCAGCCCCGCCGTCCCACTTTCCGGTCCGGCGTCGTCGGCTTTGTCCCCGTAGCCATGGCGACCGACATCCTGTCGCTTTACGCCCAGAGCTATGGCCGCACGATCCTGCTTGAACAGGTCACGATCAGTGGCACGGCCTCCAGCCCGGCGGTAATCGATGTCCTGATCCAGCGGTCGCTCAACGGCGGTGGCGGCACCTCTGTCAACTTGCCGGTTGCCCGGCTAGACATGCGCGACCACCCATCGACCGGCCTGTTGGCCAGCTATTCCGCCAACCGCACCAGTGGCGGTAACGGGGTTGATGTAAATCGGCCACTGTTGGGCAGTGGCAAGCTGCACCTCGGTTCTGCCACCACGCCGGGGAACCAGCTGCACTTCCGCTACGATCAGGCACGCCGCCCCTTGCTGCGTGATCTGAACGAATGGCTGGTGGTCAACCTGGGCGGCCAGACGAGACCCGCAGGCTGCCAGTTGGACGTGATGGTCGAATGGTCCGAAGTGGCCGACGTGCGGTGCAATTCGCCGGGGACAGCACCACCTCCAATGCCACCCAGCTGTTCCAGGAAATTGCCAACAGTGGCGTTCTTCCGGCCATCTGCAATTTCAACAATTCCGGCAGCAACGGCTTTCGGTTGCAGGATGCACTGCTCAACACCAATGGCGTTACCTATCCCCTGGTGGGCGGGAACGGGATCCTCCAGCGCCTCGGCGCCGCCCCGGGTGTGCTGGTCCTGTGTTTCGGCCTCAACGATTTGCGCCAGGGGCTGAAGACCCGCGGAACTGGTTTCGATGATCGATGCCGCGATCTATGCCACCCTCAAGGGCACAGTTTCGGGGGCCACCTATGCCTCCCCCCTTGGCGCAGGCACTTCGTTTACCTGGCCGGCCACGATCGCTGCCAATCCAGACGCGCAGATTGTCCTGTGGGGGCCCAACAGCCTGGCGACCGACGGCAATGGCGGCAGCTATGTCACCCTGACCGGGCGTTTCGCCAGTGGCTACACCATTGCCCAGGCGGCCCAGCAGATCAGCGATGACCTGTACGGAGCATACGAAGAGTTCCGCGATGATCCGCGCATCTATCGCCTGGTGCAGAAGCAGGACGACATGGGCCGCACCAGCCGCACCATCGCGGAATCCGGCCTGATGCAGGACATCCTGCACCCCAATGCCCGAGGCCAGGTGCTCAGCGCCCGCCAGATCGCCCCGGTACTGCGGGATGCCGTGGCCAGTGCCCGGGCCATGATCATCTGATTTCACTTCTCCGCGCCGCCTCCCGGCGCGGAGCCTTCTCGACCGGCGGCTGATGCTTGTCACCCAGGCCGGATCGGCGGAGGCAGACCTCGTTTGCCCCGGGACGGAAGACGGGCCGGACGGCCAGTTGGGCACGGTCAACGCACCTTTGCTGGAGGCGGGTGATTACCTGCTGGCTTCGGCGGCGGATTCGCAGGGGCCAGAACAGTCGGTATTCCCACGCGCGCGGATCGTCTCGATTTCGCCCGTCACCGGCCATGTGGTGTTCGATACCCCTGCACGGCGCAGTGGAACTTACCCCAGCCCGCTGTTCATCAAAGCTGCCTGAGCCCCGGAACAGCTGAGACAATACCGCAGGTGCGTGCTACGCACCTGCGGTATTCGTGGCACAACCAAAGGGTGGAAATCTTGCAGCCGGCTGTGCAGACCCTCCCGATCACTGCGGTGATCCTGACCCACAACGAAGCGATGCACATCGACCGGGCACTCGATTCCCTCGATTTTTGCGAGCGGGTGCTGGTCATTGATTCCGGGTCGACCGACGGCACTGCAAACCTGGCACAAACCCGCGGGGCGGATGTCCGCCAACGCAAGTGGCTGAACTACGCCGATCAATTTCAATATGCCCTGGATCATGGTGATATCACAACGCCCTGGACGCTGCGGCTCGACGCAGACGAGGTCATTGAACCCGACCTTGCAGCGGAAATCAGGGCGGCCTTGCCCGGCCTGCCGGCCGATGTCAGCGGCATCAACTTCAAGCGCAAGCACATCTTCATGGGGCACTGGGTCCGCCACGGCGGCCGCTATCCGCTGATCCTGTTGCGGCTGTGGCGTACCGGACAGGGCCGGATCGAATCCCGCTGGATGGATGAACACATCGTGGTTGAAGAAGGCCGCACGATCACGCTGGAAGGCGGGTTCTGCGACATCAACCTCAGCGACAGCCAGTTCTTCACCGACAAGCACAACAAATACGCCAGCCGCGAGGCAATTGACGCCCTGTCGCGCAAATATGCGCTGCTGCCGGCTGACGAGGCACTGGATGCGCAAAGTTCGTCCTGGCAGGCGGGGTTCAAGCGCGCGGTGAAGGAAAAGCTCTACAACCGCCTGCCCTTCGGCATGGGTCCACTGCTGTATTTCCTGTGGCGCTTCGTGTTCCAGCTTGGTTTTCTCGATGGCCGGACCGGACGCATTTATCACGTGCTGCAGGGCTTCTGGTATCGCTACCTGGTCGATGTCCGGCGGCTGGAATTTGAAATGGCGATGGAAGGTGCAACCACGCGCGAAGAACGGCTGGCACGCCTGTCAGCCGCCAGCGGCCACAAATTGACGGACTAACCTGCGGCGGGTTCGCGCATTACGCGGGGGCCAAGCGGGGTGCAGGGATTGCCGGCATAGACCGTCCAGCTGTCCAGATCACGCGTGGCGGCCGCCCGTGCGCCCAACACCGCACCTTCCCCGATCGTCACGCCCGGGCCGACGAAGGCCTCCGCAGCCACCCAGGCTTTTGGTCCGATGATGATCGGCCGGGCAAGCAATTGCATCGCCGGATCACGATGGTCATGCGTCCCTGCGCAGAGGAAGGCACGCTGCGAAACGATTGCCCCGGCACCCAGCGTGATCGGCGCCATGTTGTAGCATTCGACACCCGGGCCGAGTGTGGTGCCTTGTTCCATCACCAGATTTTCCGGCAGCCAGATCCGCACCGAGGGATAGATGATCGCATCTGCCGCCAGGCGCGCGCCGAACAGCCGCAGCACGGCTACGCGCCATCTGCGCAGCTGTGGCGGGGACCAGCGGCACAGGATCAGCCAGGTCAGGGCGAAGGCCAGACGGCGCAGGCGATTGGCCAGCGAAAATGAGGGACCGCCGTCCAGTGGCCGGGCCTGGCGCGCGTCGAGGATAGTCATTCCGGCGCGCCCTTTACGCGCCGAAGCCGACGGACTCGAACCGCAGCGTCGGCTGGCCCGGTTCGGCAATCACTTCGATCGTGGCGAAGGGACAATTCGCCGGAATGCGGACCGGCAGTTCATACACGTCCCCAAGTTTCCTCGCCTCGCCCACTGCCAGATTGACCTGGCCGCAGCGCAGTTCAACCATCCGCTGGCGGGGAGCGCTGTCGACGCGCCAGGTAAGCCGGGCATCGCCGGAGGGCAGGTGTGCGGCGATCCTGGCAACGACTGCCGCCTTGTCCCCGTCATTGCCGGTTTCGAGCGCGCCACCGCGAATTTCGGCCCAGGCTGCACCGGCAGGGGGCAGTTGCCAGTCAAACGGATTGATCACGGCTCGGACCGGTTCGGCAAAGTCCCCATTGGCAATGGCAGCGGGGGGATAGGTTTCACTGCAGGCCACCGACCACAACAGATAGGCATCCGCCATCCGCTGCTGCCGGTACGCGAGGGTATTGAGCGTATCGGACACCGGGCCACATTCCGCCCGCGCACCCAGTTTGCGCGCTGCGCCAAGGACGGCCAGCTGTTGCGGCAGCCGTGGCCCGGCGACAGCCCCGGCAAAAGCCGCATAGGTCGATACCCAGGGCGCCCCGGACGCCATTTGCCCGGCCAGCGCCTGGCGCCCGTCCGGACTTGCCTCCATGCTGGCCAGCAAGGGTTCGAGCGTGGCGATTGGCGCACCCACCCGCAACATCGCATCGATGCGCTGCGCCGCGGCCGGAAATTCGCCAGATCCAATCGCCGCCGTTGCCCAGTAAGCCTGGGTCGGATTATCGCGCCAGCCCCCCTGGACTGCCACGCGATAGGCGGCCTCGGCCCCTTTGAAATCACCCATCGCCAGCAATGCGGCACCCAGCATCGAGCTGGATTGCGCCTCGATCGGCGTGCGCACCATTGCCACCCGCGCCAGGTCCCGCGCCAGCGGATACTGTTTGGCGATCAGCGCCATGCGTGCCCGGGCATTGGCCGCAGAACTGGCGAATGGGCCGGCCACCAGCACCGACTTCGCCGGATCCTGGCGGCTGAGCCGGTCGAGCCCCGACTGTGCCGCAGCGCCGCCAAAGGCGATGCTGACCAGCAGCAGCAACAGGGGCGTGGCGAACCGGCGCAGCATTTATGCGTTCGCCCTGCCCATCAGGCGGTCCAGCAGCTGCTTCCAGCGCGGACTGTTCGTGCGGCCCTTGTCGCGCGTGCCGTAACGATAATAGTAATAGTAGTCGTAGCCGCCGGTATAGGCGCCGGAGACGGACGGATCGTACTTGGTCAGCGTCGCGCCGATGATCCGACCTTCGGCCAGACGCAGGCGGTTGATCGAATTGCGCAAAACGCTGGGGCTGTTCGTGCCCGCTTCAATCACCAGCAAGGTCGCCGGCAGCTGCGCCGACAGCGCGGGCGCATCGGCCAGGCCCAGAACCGGAGGGCTGTCGACGATCACCATGTCGTACCGGTCCTGCACGCTGACCAGCAATTCGCGCATCGCGTTGCTCGTCACCGATTCGCCCGGATCTGCCGGAATCGGACCGGCCGGGAGGAAATCCAGCCCTTCGGAATCGTCGATATGGTGCACCGCATCTTCGAGCGGGTACTTCCCTTCCAACACCCCCGAAAGGCCGCGATCCAGCGTCAGGCCGAAGAACGTATGGCCGGAAGGGCGCCGCATGTCGGCGTCGATCAGGAGCACGCGCCCGCCGGAATTGGCAGCCCGTTCGCCAGCATATCCGCGCGCAAGCGCATAGCAGGTGGTCGATTTGCCCTCTGCCGGCGACATCGAGGTGACCAGCAGCATTCCAAGTTTCTGCCCGGCGGCAAAGCCGATCGCACCGCGCAGGGATGAATAGGCTTCCGAGACGAAGGACTTGGGGTCCTGCAAGTCTTGCACCACGTCGCCACTTTCGGACTTGGTGACCAGGCCCAGCGGCTTGAGGCCAAGCTTGGTCTGGACGTCCTGCGGGGTGCGGACCTTGTCATCCAGCTGCAACCGCAGCAGCACCAGCAAACCCGACAGGATCAAACCGGCGAACAGGCCATAGGCAATGTTGATGATCAGGCGCGGTGAAGACGGTGCCACCGGGGCAATCGCCGGATCGACCAGCGAGATGTTGCTGCTGGCAACACCGGCCGACGCCGTCAGTTCGTTATACCGCTGCAGCAGCGCATCATACAGCGCCCGGTTGGTATCGGCTTCGCGTTCCAGGACCGTGAAGCGAACGCTGCGGTCCTGTTCCCCGGCCGCCATGTCGGACAGGCCGGAAACCTGCTGATTCAGGGCGCCTTCCGCCGCACGGGCGCTTTCGTAATCCGCCCGCACGCCCTGCTTCAGGCCGCTGACGATTCGGTCGATCTGCGCCGAAATGGTCTTCGCA
>JBARAF010000409.1:0-2999 GCA_049791695.1 Croceibacterium sp. | reverse complement strand
GGCATGGTCAAAGCTGACCAGCGCGGTTTGCGCACCCATGCGCGCGGCCACGGCGGCCGCTTCACAGCCGGCATGGCCGCCGCCAATCACGATGACATCGAAACAGGACATGGCGGTTTCCCTAGTGCCCCCGCCCTGGCAGGTCAAAGCGCCGATGTTTCACGTGAAACACTGCAGCCCCTATTTGCCAATGCAAAAGCGGCCGAACAAGGCATCCAGCACGTCCTCTGTCGAAGTCCGTCCGACGAGACGATCGAAGGCCACACGGCAATTGCGCAAATGCTCCGCCAGCAGCAGCGGGTCTTGCACCTGCGCGGCAGCGGCGAGATCTGCAGCGCCCATGGCAATCAGGTCACGCTGGCGGCGGTTGAGCGCCGCTTGCCCCGGCCTGGGTGCCGCCTTCCGGGCCTCCTCCACCAGGGCATGGCGCAGCGCCTCCATCCCTTCCCCGGTCATGGCTGACAGGCGGAATTGCGGAGCGTGCTTGTCTGACCCTGCGGCCCGGTCACACTGGGCCTCAACCTCCCACGATCCGGCGGGCCCCGCCCGTTCCGGCCCCAGCCACAGCACCAGATCGGCGCGGGCGATTTCCTGCCCGGCGCGGGAAATGCCGATTGCCTCGACCTCATCCGCTGCCTCATCCCGCAGTCCCGCCATGTCGATGAAGCTGAAGGCAATGCCGCCCAGTGCCACATTGCGCACCAGCACATCGCGGGTAGTCCCGGCCAGCGGCGCGGTGATTGCGGCTTCAGACTC
The DNA here is from genome assembly GCA_049791695.1 of Croceibacterium sp. Lineage (GTDB taxonomy): Bacteria > Pseudomonadota > Alphaproteobacteria > Sphingomonadales > Sphingomonadaceae > Croceibacterium_C. The sequence continues at coordinate 2,243 of JBARAF010000409.1, read as the reverse complement.
CACCAAGGCATTGAAAAGGGTGCTCTTGCCGGCATTGGGCGGCCCGGCGAGCGCGACCCGGAAACCTTCCTTCAGCGCTTCGGCCGAAGGGGCGGCCAGCGCGTCGGCCAGATCCAGCTCCAGCGCCCGGATCTCCGCGCTGAATGAAGGTGGCAGCCCGGCCACGTCGTCCTCATCATCGAAATCGAGCGCTGCTTCCAGCCTGGCCGACAGCAGCAGCAACCGGTCACGCCAGCCTTCAACCTGCCTCGACAGCAGCCCGCCCAGCATGGCCACGGCCACCTGCCGTTGCAATTCGGTTTCCGCGCTCAGCAGGTCGGCCAGCCCTTCCGCTTCGGCCAGGTCCATTCGGCCATTGCTGAAAGCGCGGCGGGTGAATTCCCCTGCCTCGGCCCGGCGCAAGCCCGGCAAGGCACCCAGCGCCTGCTCCACCGCCGCAACCACGGCGCGCCCGCCGTGCAGGTGCAACTCTGCCAGATCCTCGCCCGTGGCCGTGTTCGGGCCGGGGAACCACAGCACCAGCGCCTCGTCCAGCAGGGCACCCTGCCCGTCCCGCAACCGCGCCAGCCGGGCCCGTCTGGGATCAGGGAGCGATCCGGCGAGCGCGGCCAAAGCAGCCCCCGCAGCCGGCCCGTTGATCCGCACCACAGCGATGCCGGCGGGCGGTGGCCCGCTGGACAAGGCGAAAATCGTTTCCATCGACTGGCTGGTAAGCCCTTATTCCTGCGGCTTTTTCTTGGGCGGAGTGCCGAACCCGGTATCAAACCCGGCGCCCTTGGTGCCTTCGACAAAGCTCTTGAACAGGTTCAGGCCCATCTGGCCCATCGGGGCGAGCTGTTTGGCATAGGTTTCCAGCTGATCCATGCTGGAAACGCCCTGCATCGCCTTGCTGATCGCGTCGATATAGACCGCATTGGCCTGCTCCACATCGGGCAGTCCCATGAAGCGGCGCGCCTCTTCCGGCGAACAATCGATTTCAATATTGACCTTCATCGCGGCACCGGGTCCCTTGCTGGCGCAATGGGCAGGAAACCCGTGCGCTTGGCCTTATGTGACCCTTATGCCGAAGGATTCCAAGATGAGCGAGCCGAACACCGTTTCGTCCGCCCGGTGGCTGGCACTGCTGCTGGCGGCAATGCCCCTGCCTGCCCTGGCCCAAAGCGCCGGACACGCCGAGGGACCGCGCCCGCAACTGGCCGCTGGCGAGAGGGTGGAAGTGCAGCTGTCGGCCGATCTCAACAGCGATCGCCATGCGGATCTGGCCTATATCGCCCGGGCTGAGGAAAGCCGCGAATTGCGCGTGGTGCTGAGCCATGATTCCGAAGTGGAATTGGGCGAGGAGGTACCACAGGTGCTGCCACTGGATCCCTATCCGCTGGGCGATGGCAGCCTGTCGGTGAAGCGCAATGTGTTGGTGCTGGAAGACCTGACTGGCGGAACCACGGCCATTTCCTCGCTCCGCCGGTTCCGCTTCGATCCGGCACTGGCGGCAATGCGTACAATCGGGATCGACGCCACACTGTACAGCCGGACCTATGCTCATGATGGCAAGGAAGTCAGCTGGAACCTGCTGACCGGAGTGCTGGTCAGCCGCGAACTGCGCCTGAACCAGGGCGCGGGCGATGCGGCTTACGACAAGGTTCAGGAACGTCGCAGCCGCCGGACCAGCCCACCGCTGCGACTGGAAGATGCGCCCGATCCCGACACCCTGCTAGGTTGGCCGGGTGCGGAATGAATCTCTTGTAACCCAATGAAAAAGGGCCGGATTTCTCCGGCCCTTGGCATTTCTGGCGCTGACGGCGAGCTTACTGGTTCATCGTCGCGAAGAAGTCTTCGTTGGTCTTGGAATCCTTCATCTTGTCGAGCAGGAATTCCATCGAATCGATCGTGCCCATCTGCATCAGGATGCGGCGCAGGACCCACATCTTGCTGAGCTGTTCCTTGGGAACCAGCAGCTCTTCCTTACGGGTACCGGACTTGCCGACATCCAGTGCCGGGAAGATGCGCTTGTCCGCCACCTTGCGGTCGAGCACGATTTCCGAGTTACCGGTGCCCTTGAATTCTTCGAAGATCACTTCGTCCATCCGGCTGCCGGTATCGATCAGCGCGGTGGCGATGATCGACAGCGAACCGCCTTCTTCGATGTTGCGCGCCGCGCCGAAGAAGCGCTTCGGGCGCTGCAGGGCGTTGGCGTCGACACCGCCGGTCAGCACCTTGCCCGACGACGGGACCACGGTGTTGTA
>JBARAF010000408.1:0-9359 GCA_049791695.1 Croceibacterium sp. | reverse complement strand
GGGCGGGACTTGCCCTCCCCCCGCCATTCCGGGTCAGCTGGCGTCAACCAGTACCACCTCGCTGTCTTCCAGCGCGGTCACTTCCAACACTTCGAGCTGGCTGATCGCCGCCCCGTCGCGGGCATTGACCACCACATCGCCCAGTCTCACCGATCCCGTCGCCGGGACCAGATAGGCGCTGCGATCCGCGCCCAGCGGATATGTGACCGTTTCCCCCGCCTTCAGCGTGGCGGCCACTACCCGGGCACGGGTGCGGATCGGCAGGGCATCGCCATCATCGGCAAAGCCGCTGGCCAGGGTGACGAAGCGGCCCGACCGGTCACCTTTCGGAAACGGACGCGTGCCCCAGGACGGTTCGCCCCCGCTTTCGCTGGGGATGATCCACAGCTGGAACAGCGTGCAAGCCTCGTCCTCCAGGTTGTATTCCGCATGACGGATGCCGCTGCCCGCGCTCATTACCTGCACATCACCGGCTTCGGTCCGGCCCTTGTTGCCCAGGCTGTCCTGATGGGTGATTGCCCCGGTGCGGACATAGGTGATGATTTCCATGTCGCGGTGCGGGTGCGGCGGGAAGCCGGTGCCGGGCGCGATCACATCATCATTCCACACCCGCAGGTCACCCCAATGCATCCGCGCAGGATCATGGTATTCGGCAAAGGAGAAATGGTGGCGGGTATCCAGCCAGCCGTGGTTGGCACCACCGAGGCCGGCAAAAGGCCGAAGTTCGATCATGGTCTGTGCTCCTTGTCCGGACGGCAACTGCGGCCGCCCTCTTGATCGCCGATGTAGGGTCTTGCGGCTTTCCATGTCAGGGGCATAATATTGGCCGGATCATTCAAGGAATTCGAATAGTGGCCAACCCCGGAACCCCGACGTTCGACCAGCTGCAGCTGTTCCTGGCCGTGGTGGAAGAAGGCAGTTTTGCCGGGGCCGCGCGGCGCAGCAACCGGGCCGTGTCCGCCGTCAGTTACGGCATCGCCAACCTGGAAGCGCAACTGGGCCTGACCCTGTTTGACCGTGAGGGCACCCGCAAACCGCAGCTGACCGAGGCCGGGCAGGCGATGCTGGCCGATGCCTGCGCCGTGTCCGCCAGCGTCTCTGCCTTGCGCGCCCGGGCCAAGGGCATGCTGGAAGGCCTGGAAGCGCAAGTGGGGCTGGCGGTAGACGTGATGCTGCCCAGCGAACGGCTGGCCCGGATCCTGCGCCGCTTTGCCGATGAATACCCCACCGTCACCCTGCGCCTGCACGTGGAGGCACTGGGCGCGATCAGCGCGGCTGTGCTGGATGGTAGTGCCAGCATCGGCCTATCCGGCCCTTTGTCGGACGACATCCCCAGCCTGGACACCGTGGCGGCGGGCATGGTGACAATGGTGCCGGTGGCCGCCCCCGGCCATCCGCTGGCGCTGCTCGACCCGATCCCGATCGGCGCGGCGCGCGATCAGGTGCAGCTGGTGCTGACCGACCGCTCGAAGACCACCGAAGGGCGCGACTTTTCGGTAATCAGTTCCCGCACCTGGCGGCTGGCGGACCTGGGGGCCAAGCACGCGCTGCTGTGCGAAGGGATCGGCTGGGGCAACATGCCGCTGGAAATGATCGCGCCCGATCTGGCGAGCGGGCGGCTGGTGCGGCTGGCACTGCCCGATCACACCGGCGGGATATACCGCCTGTCAGGCATCTGGCGCAGCGACACCCCGCCTGGGCCCGCCGGGGCCTGGCTGATGCGGCAATTTGTCGAAGCCGGGCGGGTTGACCTGCCGGGGCCACATGCAGTGCCGGCGGCCTGATCAACGGCAGCTCAGCCAATCCTGATCAGGCAATCTTGATCGGCCGGGCCTGATCAGCCGGTCCTGATCAGCCAAGTGAACACCGGGCCGTCTTCTTCGTCGATCCGTCGCCCGGTCTGTTCGAAGCCATTGCGCACCAGCACCTGTTGCGACGGCAGATTGTCCACGCCCGTTTCCGCCGACACTTGCGCCACGCGCGGATCGGCTTTGGCCCGGGCGACCAGATCGGCCACGGCGCGGGTGGCATGGCCGTGGCCCTGCCGCGCATCGGCCACGCCATAGCCAATGTGCATATCGCCCCGTTCCGGCACCCGGACCACCGAGCACAGGCCGACCACTTCCCCCGCATCCACGATCAGCCAGGCCGCAGGCGAAAACTGTTCACGAATGGTGGCCGCCAGATTGGCGAGCATCTGCAACACCGCAACCGGCGCAATCGGACTGTCCGGCACGAGCTTCAACCCGCGCGGCCCGACGCCGGCAATCAGGGCGTCGAAATCACTCGCGGTTGCTTCAACGATCACCCGAGGGCGCGCTCTTCCTCGAGCACTTCTTCCGCGCGGCTGATCATCGTTTCAATCGCCCGGCGCATCACGGCGGCGTCTTCCGGGGCCAGGCCTTCGGTCAGCTGCCGGTCGCGTTCCTTGGCGCGCACCACCATGCGTTCGTGCATCGCGTGCCCGTCAGGCGCGAAGGCGATGTCCACCGTCGGCCCGCCGGGGCGGCGTTCCCGCGTCAGCAGCCCGCGCTCCACCATGCCTTTGACCGTGCGGCTGAGCTGTCCGCGATCCTGCAGGGTCAGTTCCGCCAGCCGGTTGAGCGACAGGGGCGCATGGGCCCCGACCATGGTCATGATCCGCCATTCGACTTCCGACATGGCGAACAGGCGCCGCTGCGCCAGCACGCCACTGCGGCGCATCAGGTTGAAGAAATAGACCAGCCGCATGGTGAGCAAGCCACCAAGCGGCGTGGCACCGTCGGCCGGAGGTGCGGGATTGTCAGCGATATTCTGTTTCACCATTCCCGTTTACCGGGTTCCGGTCATTTTCGGAACACTGGAACTCGATCAGCTGTCCATAACGGTCCCGGCGGTATTTTGCGGTGGCCTTGAACGGCTCTGCCAGGGCGAGCGGATCGTCCATCGTCAGTTCGTTCACCAGCATATCCGGGTTTGCCGGATCGAGCCGGATCCGTTCCACCAGGTGGAACTGGTCCGAATGGCGCGCGCCGGTGCCGAAATCCAGCTGGTCGGAAATGCCAATGGTATCCACTACCAGCGTGTCCCCTTCCCAATGGCCGATCGAATGGCCGTGGAACGTGGGGTCCAGTTCTTCCAGCGGCGGATGCGTGCGGCCATCGGTCCAGATGGTGCGCGTCTGCATCCAGGCTTCCTGGTTGATCGTCACCCGGCCGGGGGCGAAAATGAATTCGTACGGATACTGCGCCAGCTGCATGATCCGCGGCAGGCCCGGCGGGCTGCAATTGCTGCGATCCCGCTTCACCACCCCGTCGTTAGCGGCCAGGTCCGCTTTCCACTGCTCCCACTGCGCGGCGTAATCACCCTTCAGCTTGGGCTGCGCGGGCGGGGGGCCGGACCTGTCGAACGTGACGAACCAGATGCCGCCCCAGTCTGGCAGCGCATCCAGTGCCGCATAGTTCCCCTTGGGATTGGCGGCGCCCTGCCCTTCGGTCACCCCTTCGGGGACTGGTGACAAGGGCGCGGGTGGCATCTGCGCCTGCGCGGCACCCGATACGCCCATCGCCCCGGCCAGAACCAGGGTGAACACTGCCTCCTTCACGCGCTTCACTTCATGACACCCAGGATCGATCCATCGACCAGCCGCACGCCGACATAGCTGCCGCCGCGCGCGCCGCTGCGCAGCGGGTGGACGGCAATCTTCACTCTATCGCCCTGCTTCAGCGAAGTCCGCTTCCACCCTTCCTGCGCCAGGTTGTTGGGGCTGGTCATTTCGATCGCCCAGTGTTCGGTCTGGCCCTTGGCGGTCACGTCGATTTCGATAAAGCTGTGCGGGTTCTGCCATTTGAACCGGGTCACCGTGGCATCCAGCACCACGGTCTTGCCCATGTCGAACATGGCATAGCTGTGGTGCGCCAGCGCCGGGGCGATAACAGCCGCGGGGGCCAGCGAGGCCACGGCCAGCGCGGCAATCAGGGTAGATTTCTTCATGGTCCCAACCTTTTTCATGATTTGGGCCTCCTTCACAGCTGCGGCACGTTGACGGGCTTGCCATCCTTGGGCAGCCCGGAATCGAGAGTGCGGCCATTCGGCAGTTTCACGTCGAGGAACAGGCCGCCATGGCTGCCATCGCGCAGCGGGTTCATGCGCAGGGTCACCTGGTCACCCGCCTTCAGCGATACGCGGTTCCAGCCCTGCCGTTTCAGGTTGTTGGGGCTGTTCAGCTCGACGCTCCAGTGCTGCCCGCCCGACGCCTCCAGTTCGATGAAGGCGTGGGGGTTGGTCCACTGGAACTGGCGCACGGTGCCCTGCAACGTCAGGATCTTCTTCTGGTCGAACATGGCGAAGCTGTGGTGGGCGGCGGCCGGAATTGCGCCGAATACGACAGCCGCCGCGGCGACCGACAGGAGCCTGTTCCTCATTCTCCCTGAACTCCTTCCACTTCGCTCTTGCCGCGATCTTCCGCCGTGGCCCGGCCCAGATCGGTCCCGGGCAGGTTGGCGTTGTAGGCAAGGATGCAGTTTGCTTCATTGATGTCGGTATGGTCGGCGCGGTTGAAGTGCTTGGTGCTCTTCCATTCGCCCTGCCACATGTTCCGATCGATCAGGGTGTATTCGACTTCCATCACCTTGCCGCTGTCCAGCAGGCGGATGCGCTCGACCATTTCGAACGCGTCGGAAATCGGGATGCCCTGATCGATGAAGTGGTTGTCCGGCTCGAAATACCGGGTCTGGACAACCAGCGTGTCCCCTTCCCAGTGGCCGATGCTTTCCCCGTTATAGCTCGGCACCACCAGATCGGGATCGCTGAACTGGCGCCCGTCCAGGAAGATCGTGCGGACGGAATTGTTGAAGCCGCTGATCATGTAGATCGCCGTGGGCAGCTGGATGAACGCATGCGGCCAGACGCGCGTCATGATCATCGGCATGCCCGGCGGGTAACACTGGCCAATCGCATCGCGATAGGTTTCGTTGCGAGCGGTGTACTTGGGCGCTTCAATCAGCGCTTCGCGCCCTTCGCGCCCGAAGTTCGGGTACGGCGGGCCGAACATGAATTTGGCAAAGCCTTCGGACAGGTCGACAAACCAGGTGCCGGTGACGCTGAACGGCGGCGCGGGCCGCGGCTTGGCCAGGTTTTCCGGGGCCAGTGCACCCAGGTAACCGGGGTGCTTGGGCACCATCTTGTCCAACCGGTCAGCCGGGATCGGCACCAGCGGGCGGACGACTTCCGGCTGCGGCGGCAGCGGTTCATCCTGCGCATAGGCCGGGGTGGCAATGGCCAGGGACGCCAGCAGCGCCCATGCAATTCGCGACACGCAAACTCTCCCTGTGCGGGGCTTCTTGCCCCGTTCGCGCACAGGTTAGGCAGGTATGTTTGATTCCGTCAACAACCTAGCCGAAAAAACGTTTCAGCCCTGAATTGTCGCGGATCACCTCGGCCGCGCAGTTGTGCCCGGGGGCCCCGGTCACGCCGCCGCCGGGATGGGCGCCGGCACCGCACATATACAGCCCCTGCAACGGCCCGCGGTAATCACCGTGGCCCAGCACCGGACGGGCAGACCACAGCTGGTCCAGCGTCATGTTGCCATGCATGATGTCGCCGCCCGCCAGGTTGAACTTGCGTTCCAGCCCCTTGGGACTGAGCACCTGACGGCCGAGCACGGAGGCGCGGAAGCCCGGCGCGGCCTTTTCCACCGTGTCGATGATGCAATCGGCCGCGGCATCTTCTTCCGCATCCCAGTCGCGCCCGTCGGGCAGTTCCGGCGCGAATTGCTGGCAGAACAGGCTGGCGACGTGCTGGCCCGGAGGGGCCAGGGTGTCATCCACCGTGGACGGGATCAGCATTTCCACGATCGGTGCTTTCGACCAGCCATCGCGCTTCGCATCGAGGAAGGCGCGGTCCATGTAATCGAGCGTGGGGGCCAGGATAATCCCGCTCTGGTGGTGTTCACCCGGTTCCGGCAGGCAGGTGAAACGCGGCAGCTCGCTCAGCGCCACGTTCATGCGGAAAGTGCCCGATCCGGCCTTGAACCCTTTCATCCGGCGGGCAAAATCTGCCGGCAGGTCGCCCGGTTCAAACATCCGGTCATACAGGATCTTCGGCCCGACATTGGCGATCACGCGGGCAGCAGCAATCTCCTCGCCGCTTTCCAGCCGCACGCCGGCCACCTTGCCGCCATCCACCAGCACGCGGGCAACCGGGCTTTCCAGGCTGATTTCCACGCCGCAGCGGCGGCAGACATCGGCCATGATCTGCGTGATCGCGCCCATCCCGCCAACCGAATGGCCCCAGGCGCCCTTCTTGCCGTTCACTTCGCCGAACACGTGGTGCAGCAGCACATAGGCGCTGCCGGGCGTATCGGGGCTGGCATAGTTGCCCACCACCGCGTCAAACCCGAAAGCGGCCTTCACGGCCTCGCTTTCAAACCAGCCGTCCAGCAGCGCGCGTGCCGACTTGGTGAACAAGTCCAGCACGTCGCGCTGCTGCTCGATCGATAGGCTCGCCAGTTTGCGACCCTGAAGGGCTCCGTCGATCAAGGTTCGTATGCCGCCGCCGACATTGGGCGGGGTCTTCAGCGCCAGGTCCCGCAGCACCCCGGCCACGGTTTCCAGCGCGTCATAGTAATCGGGCAGCACATCGGCATCGTGCTGGCTGAACTTGCGGAATTCCGCCTGCGTACGTTCCAGCCCGCCACCCAGCTTCAGGTAGCCGCCATCTTCCTGCGGCAGGAAGTTGCTGATCGGCCGTTCGATCACGCGATAGCCATGATCGGCCAGCCGCATGTCGCGGATCACCTTGGGTTGCAGCAGGCTGACCGTGTAACTGGCCACCGAATTGCGGAAACCGGGATGGAATTCCTCCGTCACCGCTGCGCCGCCGACAACGTCGCGCCGTTCCACAATGCGGACTTTCAGCCCCGCCTGGGCAAGGTAGAAGGCGCAGACGAGGCCATTGTGCCCCGCCCCGATGATGATCGCGTCGTACTGCTTGGTCATTGGTGGCTCCAGCCGCGCGCGGGGCGCTGTTCCAGGCGGGCTTCGGGGATCAGGGCGCGCATCCGGCGGCAGAAATGGCGCAGGCACACTTCCTTGTCAGACAATGGCCCGATGGAAAAACTGCGGCTGGCCATGCCGTTCTGCACCCGGGTAATCAGCGCGGTATCTTCCGCATTGACCAGCCGGTTGATGCGCCAGTTGCAATAACGCGCAGCGCGCATTTCGCGCCGGTCATCAGGGATGACATAGCTGATTTCGCGGATCAGGCTTTCAGTCGGGCTGACCGGCAGCCACTGCATGAAATCGACCTGATCGGGGTAGATGTCGAAGGCGACGTTCGGCCACAGCTTGAAATAGAGCCAGCCGCGCTGGCGATCATCGGGCAAGTGCGGCACATGCGGCAGCAGGTTCTGGTATGCGCGTTCGGACCAGTTGGCGGATGGCCGGTCAGCCAGTTCGCCCCACATCCGGTCCACATGCTCGGTCGCTTCCACGCCGTAACTCTTGCCGAACAGGCGGGTCAGGCCGGGGTGCGCCACCGGGATGTGCAGGCCATCGGAGTAATTGTCGCCGATGTTCTTCCAGTTCACATCGCGCTCGCGCAGGGTCACCCGGCCAAGCGCGCGCAGGTCTTCAAAGCGGTACGGTTCAACCTGCTCTTCATAAGGGGCCATCATCTGCGCCACCGAAGGGCCTTCGTCCTTCAATCGCACGAAAATGAACCCGCGCCAGATCTCCATCGCCACAGGGGCGAGGCCGTGGGTGCCCTTGTCCAGCCCGGCATAGCTGGCGCTGTCCGGCACCCCGGTCAGCCGCCCGTCCAGTTCGTAAGTCCAGGCGTGGTACGGGCAGACCAGTTTTTTTGCGCAGCCGCGCGCGCCATCAACAATCCGCGATCCGCGGTGGCGGCAGACATTGGTGAAGGCGCGCACCACGGCGTCCGTTCCGCGCACCACGATCACACTTTCGCCCAGATAATCCAGCGAATGCCAGTCCCCCGGCTTGGCAATGTCGCTGACATGGCACACAATCTGCCAACTGGGCGCAAACACCCGTTCCTGTTCCAGCGCGAAGAATTCCGCATCGGAATAGGTCCAGGCGGGCAGGGTCCAACCGTCGAGAGGATCGTGCGTGGTCATGCAAGCCTTTTCAGGGATATGGGCCTTGTTGCGTTGTTGGACGAACGTATAACAGTGCTATGACCATCCGGCAACGCCCCGACGAACGTCGCCTGCACTTGCTGCAAGCAACGGCCCGCTGCCTGGCGGAAAAGGGCGCGGCGGGGGTTTCCGTGCGGGCGATCTGCACCCAGGCAGGGGTCTCCTCCGGCTTGCTCGGCCACTATTTCGCAGGCGTGGCGGAAGCGATTGCGGAAACATACCGCTGGACCGGGCAATGCGTGGGCGAGGCGCTGGACAGTGCCGTAGCCGCCGCCGGGCCGGACCCGCGGGCGCGGCTGGTGGCGTACCTCGTCGCCAGTTTCCGCCCGCCGATCGCCAGCCCGGAACTGCTCGGCACCTGGGTCGCGTTCTGGAGCCTGACCCGCAGCGATCCGGCCATCGCCGCAATCCATGCCGAAACCTATGGCGAATTCCGCACGGGGATCGAGCAGTTGATCACCGCCGCCCATCCGCAAGTCCGCGATGCCCGGCTGGCTGCCGTGGCGTTGACCGCGCTGATCGACGGCCTGTGGCTGGAACTGAGCCTGGGCCAGGCCCCCTACTCCACGAGGGATGCGGAGGCGTTGGTGGAACTATGGCTGGATGCCCTGGTCCGTTGACGCTTCGCGCCGGGCCCACCAGTACAGTGGCAGCCCGGCCAGCATCAGCACCAGACTGAGGCCACTGGCCGAAAGCCCCGCGCCCCACAGCGTCCACACGGCATAGATCGCGCCAATCCCGGCCCAGACCGGCGCGACCTTCAGCCGCAGGGCCGCCAGGGCAAAAGCCAGGTACAGCCACAGCGATGCGGACGTGGACAGCAGCAACAGGAATTCGAACAGCCCCTGCATCGACCGGCTGGCATTGAGCAGCGCGAACAGGCTGGCGATCCCGCCCGATGCCAGCAGCGCCCGCACCGGGGTGCCCTGCCCGTTGGTCACCGCCAGCCAGCGCGGCAGGATTCCTTCCGCCGCCATGCTGCGCGCCAGTTCCCCCTGCATCAGCGTCCAGCCATTCAGCGCGCCGAGGCAACTGATCACTGCGAACATTGCCACCAGCGCCGCCGGTCCCGCACTCCAGAACCGTTCGACAAAAGCGGCGAATGGCGCGGGCGAGCTGCTGGCGATGTCCGGCGGCAACAACAGCGCCACGGCGGAACAGACGAACAGGTACAGCACCCCGGTCAACGCCGTGCCCCACAAGGTCGCGCGCGGCACGTTGA
>JBARAF010000407.1:0-4823 GCA_049791695.1 Croceibacterium sp. | reverse complement strand
GGGACGGGCGGGTGCTGCTGCTGCGCCAGACATACGGCACGACGCGCTGGGTGCTGCCCGGTGGCGGAGTGGGGCGGCGGGAGGACCCTCTGCTGGCGGCCCAGCGCGAATTCATCGAAGAAGCGGGCTGCATGGTCGAACAACTGGCGCTGGCATTGGTGAGCGAGGAGATGCTGCACGGGGCCACCAACCGCGTCCACGTGTTCACCGGCCGCCTGGCGGGCGAGCCACGGGTGGACGGGCGCGAAATCGTTGAAGCGCGGCTGTTCCACCTGCACGAACTGCCGCCGCAAACCAGCACCCGCGTGCTGCGGCGGATGGCGGCGGCGGGGCTGCTTTAGAGCAGCGACAACTGCCCGTCGGGGCGTTGCTCCTCCTCCGCCTCGTCGCCTTCCAGCCCGCTCAGGGTCAGGCCCATCAGCCGGATCGGCATCGCCAGTGGCAATTGTTCGTCCAGCAATTCGCGCGCCAGGCGGCCAAATTCCTGTTCCGAAGCGATGGCGCGGGGCAGCGATTTTGCCCGCGTCTGCTGGGTGAAGTCGGTGTATTTGAGCTTCAGCGTCACCGTACGCCCGCGGCTGTCCTTCTCCGCAATCCGATCCCACACCAACGTGATGATGGCCTCCAGCGCATCGCGCAGTGCCGGGCCGCTGGAAATATCCTCGCCATAGGTGCGTTCGCCGCCGATCGATTTGCGCAACCGGTTGGCGCGCACCGGGCGCAGGTCGATCGCCCGCGCCGCCCGGTACAGGTAATCTCCGAAGCTGCCGAAGTTCTGCCGCAGGAAGGCAATGTCGTGCCGGGCCAGGTCGGCCCCGGTTTCGATGCCCAGCTTGGCCAGCCTTTCCGCCCCGCGCGGGCCAACCCCGTGGAACCGGCGGACGGGGAGGCCGTGGACGAACTGGGTGCCTTCCCCAGGGCGGATCACGCACAGCCCGTCCGGTTTGTTCTGGTCACTCGCCAGCTTGGCCAGGAACTTGTTGTAGGAAACCCCGGCGCTGGCGGTCAGCCCGGTTTCGGCGCGGATCCGCTGGCGGATCATTTCCGCAATGCGGGTGGCGCTGCCAATGCCGCGCAAATCCTCCGTCACATCCAGGTAGGCTTCGTCCAGGCTCAAGGGTTCGACGTGCGGGGTAAAATGCAGGAAGATTGCCCGGATCTGCCGGCTGACCTCGCCATAGACATCGAACCGCGCCTTGCGGAACACCAGGTCCGGGCACAGCCGCAAGGCGGTGACGCTGGGCATGGCGCTGCGGACGCCGAACTTGCGCGCTTCATAACTGGCCGCCGCCACCACGCCACGCCCGCTGGAGCCGCCCACCGCCACCGGCAGCCCGCGCAACGACGGATCGTCGCGCTGTTCCACGCTGGCGAAGAAGGCATCCATGTCCACATGGATGATCTTGCGCAGGCCCTGGGCCTCTTCCTCGTGATCGGCCGGATTCGCCATGGTGTGGGGTTTAGCCGGTCGCGGGCGACTTGGTCTCCAAGGAAATTAAGTACTTTGCTGCAACGCACCACGGGGCTAGGGGACTGGTGATGGCCGCCAACATCAATCCCCATACCCAGAAAGCCATTGGCCAGCGCGAGCTGGTGGTGATGGTCGCCCTGCTGATGAGCCTTAACGCGCTGGCCATCGACGGCATGCTGCCCGCGCTTGACGAAATGGCCGCGCAACTGGGCGCGGGCGAGGGTAACCGGCGGCAGCTGGTGGTGGCGGTGTACCTGCTGGCCAACGGTTTTGGCTGCCTGATCCCCGGTTCACTGGCGGACCGGTTCGGCCGCAAGCTGGTGCTGCTGGGGTCGATCTTCTTCTATGGCCTGCTGTCGCTGGTGGTCGCCTTGGTGCAGGATTTCAACACCTTGCTGGTGATTCGCGGGTTGCAGGGGCTACTTGCCTCTGGCCTGATGGTGGTGCCCAGCGCCATCATCCGCGACCAGTATGAAGGTGATCAGATGGCCCGGTTGATGAGCCTGGTCAGCGCGGTGTTCATTACCGTGCCGGTGATCGCGCCCAGCCTGGGGCAGGCAGTGTTGCTGTTTGCCGGCTGGCGCTGGATCTTCATCCTGCTGGGCGGCGTGGCGGCATTGGCGGCACTGTGGGTCTGGCTGCGACTGCCGGAAACGCTGCACCCGGAATATCGCCAGGGCATCCAGGTTTCGTCCATCACAGTGAACATGCGCGATGCGTTGTTCAACCGCAGCTCGATTGGCTATGTCTTCGGCACGGCGCTGCTGATTGGTGCGGTGTTCGGCTACGTCAATTCCGCGCAACAGCTGCTGGGGGAACATTTCGCGGTCGGCGAATGGTTCCCGGTCGTGTTCGGCGGCACGGCGGCGATGATGGCGGTGTCCAGCGTGGTCAATTCGCGCATCGTCGAACGCTTCGGCGCGCGCCGGGTCAGCCATACCGGGGTGATCGTGTTCATCATCGTGTCGGCGGCGCAGGTGTGGGCGGCCCACGTACACGGCGACGTGCTGGAACTGTTCCTGCCGCTGATGGCCACCAACCTGATGCTGCTCGGCTTCCTGGGCGCGAATTTCGGTTCGATTGCGTTGCAGCCGTTTGCCAGCATTGCCGGGGCTGCCAGTTCGATCCACGCATTCGTGCGGATGTTCGGCGCGGCGGTGGTCGGGCTGATCATCGGCCAGGCGTACGATGGCACGGCGCAGCCATTCGCCCATGCGCTGCTGATCTGCAGCACGCTGGCCTTCCTGTTCGTGCTCTACAGCGAAAAGGGCAAGTTGTTCCGCCGGTTGAACAAGCCGAAGCAGCAGCACTGATCCCGCTGGTTCTCCCCTGTGGGGAAGGATCAGGCGGCGTCTTTTTCCACCCGTACCAGCAGCGCATCCACCTGCACCTGCGCGCCTGCGACTGCGCTGAGTTCTGCCACCGTGCCATCGAACGGTGCGGTCAGGGCATGTTCCATCTTCATCGCTTCCAGCACCAGCAGGCGCTGCCCGGTGGTGACTTGGTCACCCGCCGCAACATCCACCGCGATGACCTTGCCCGGCATCGGGGCGAGAATGGCGCCGGAGCCGGCAGCGGCCAGGCCTGACCCCCGGCTGGCAAGGTCGAACCGGTATGCCGTGCCTTCACAGAAGACGACAACACTGTCGCCATCGCGATAGCCGGAAACAATCGTCTCTGCTGAGCTGTCGAAATCCTCGCGATCGTCATCGAGGCTGACGATATCCGTTTCCGCTTGCGTCAGGTCCATGCGGCGGCTTTCGCCATCGAAGTGCAAGGTTATCTCGCGCCGGTCGGGGGCGTTCAGGCGGAAGCCTGCCAAGGGCTGCGGTTCATCGTCGTCGATCGCGACCCGTGCCGCCACGTTCCACAAGGCTTCGGACGGATCGACTGGCGGGATCAGGCTGTCGCCCGCATCGGAGATGAAGCCGGTATCGAGGTCAGCCGCGCCAAACCGTTCGGAGGCAAGTGCCCGCACCAGGAACCCGGCATTGGTCCGCACCGGCCAGACCTCGGTTTCCGCCAGCGCCTGATGCAGGTCCTGGATCGCCGTATCGCGGTCCGGCGCATGGCACACCATCTTGGCGATCATCGGATCGTAGTAGGGGGAAACCTCCGCGCCCTCTTCCACGCCTGTCTCCACGCGGTCGGCAGGGCCGAACTGAAGATGCTCCAGCCGCCCGGTGCTCGGCAAAAAGCCCTTCGCGGGATCTTCCGCATACAACCGCGCTTCGATGGCGTGGCCGTTGATGGATAGCTCATCCTGCCGCAATGGCAGTGGTTCGCCACTCGCAACACGCAACTGCCATTCGACCAAATCGACGCCGGTGATTTCTTCGGTCACCGGGTGTTCAACCTGCAGGCGGGTGTTCATCTCCATGAAGAAGGTACGCCCGGCATCAAGGCCGTCGCTGGCATCGGCGATAAATTCAATGGTGCCTGCGCCAACGTAATCCACCGCTTTGGCTGCGCGCACGGCCGCGCCGCAAATCGCTCCCCGCGTTGCAGCATCCATGCCGGGGGCGGGGGCTTCCTCGATCACTTTCTGGTGGCGGCGCTGCAACGAACAGTCGCGTTCGAACAGGTGAACGACGTTGCCGTGGGTGTCGCCAAACACCTGCACTTCGATGTGGCGCGGGCTGGTAATCCATTTTTCCAGCAGCACCTGATCGTTGCCGAAACTGGCCTGTGCCTCCCGCTGGCAAGACTCAAGCATTTCAAGGAATTGCTGTGCAGCATCGACCTTGCGCATACCCTTGCCGCCGCCACCCGCCACGGCCTTGATCAGGACCGGGAAACCGATCTTCTCGGCTTCGGCCAGCAGCCGTTCCGGGCTCTGGTCCGCGCCCAGATAGCCGGGTGTCACCGGCACGCCCGCAGCCTGCATCAGGGTCTTGGCCGCATCCTTCAGCCCCATCGCCCGGATGCTGGACGGATGCGGGCCAACCCACACCAGACCCGCCGCCATCACCTTTTCGGCAAATTCGGCGTTTTCGCTCAGGAAGCCATAGCCGGGGTGGATCGCCTCTGCCCCCGTTTCCAGCGCGGCCTGGATGATCCGGTCCCCGCGCAGGTAGCTTTCGGCCGCCGGGGAAGGGCCGATGTGTAGGGCCTGATCCGCCTGCCGCACGTGCAACGCGCGGGCATCGGCGTCGGAATAGACCGCCACCGTCCTGATCCCCATGGCCCGCGCGGTGCGGATGATCCGACAGGCGATTTCACCCCGGTTGGCGATCAGTAGGGATTGTATCATTCGTAACTTCTAGCGGAGCGCAAGCCGGGGGGCAATTCCTCCCCTGCGCGGGCGGGGCTACTTGCGCGCCAGCTCCGCCAGTTCGGCGCGGGTCCAGCG